>JBDHGL010000040.1:0-36908 GCA_039589875.1 Gemmatimonadota bacterium | reverse complement strand
GAGCCGTTCCAGGCTGAACAAGAGCGTGAAGACGATGGCCAGTAGTGCGTAGAAGTTCAGCGGCAGCGCTCGAAAGAAGAAGGCGATCGCCTGCTGCTGAGTCGCCAGCACCGGCACCGTGCCCGCAACCAGCCCGGCCACGTAGATCGGCCACACGTTGAACGGGATCACGGTGGCGGCAGGCGACGCCGTCGAGTCCACGATATAGGCGAGCTCCTCGTGAGACACCCGATGTCGATCCGACACAGGGCGTACAGTCGTTCCCGTAAGCACCGTGCTTATGGTTCCCCCCTGATGGAAGACGAGACCCATCAACCAGGCGAAGAACATCGCCGACCGGGGACCGACCACGATCTTGCTCGCCGCCCAGTCCGCGAATCGGACCGCCCCGCCGGTGCGAGTCCACAGGCCGATCAGTCCTCCGAGGGACCAGAGGTACACCACCAGGATGAGGCCGAACCCGGGCGAGCCGATGGAGGGGATGAGGAAGGCCTGGACGACGTTCAGCTGCCCACTGATCACCCCACCCAGGGCGATCCCGATGAACAGGGCGGCTATCACGTCGCGCAGGGCGAACGCCAGCACCACCGCCACGATCGGCGGCGCCAGGGACCAGAGACCATAATGCCCCTCGGACGACGGGAATCGTCCCGCCATCCAGACGCCGGCGGCGAGGATCAGGACGCCAACCAGAACGCCCACCCATCGCGGTACCCGCTGTCTATCCCTTGATCTCTCTTCGCTCATTTCAGGCCGCTACCGGCTATCGAAAGGTGAAGGCCGCCAAGGTTGCTGCCTCCGGGCACCAGCGGGCAAGTCGAGCCGCAAAAAGTCCGTGCAGATCGGCGACGCACGAGCTCGCGATTGCCTTCGGATTTTTGAAAAACTTCGACCGACCGAGTCGATCCGCTACCGTATTGAAACCCGGGAAATGTCGCGCCGTTTCTTGTCTCCCGGCCGCCCTTTCTCGAAGACCGAACTTCCTCTTAAAGTAATCCACGATGAGAACGGAGTTTTCGACATTTTATTATGTTATTATCTGGTCGCTACTTAGACGATCAACCAGCTGTCATTCCACCATCGCGGTGGGTTGCCATGGTGAAAGCACTCGTCTTATAGTTCGTGGCCTTCAGGATGCTCTGCCGCCGCCGCTGCGGCCGGGTGACTCAGAGTTCGCGACACATTACCAATTCTTGACTTTTTACCGATGGAGAAACTGCGTCGAATGAGGGATACCCGACCCGTAGAGCTCGTGGTGAATCTGCCTGAGGGCGTGGCTGAAGAGGTGGAGGAGGTACGACGAACGGACCCCGAATTCCTGAGCGAAGTCATCGTCTACGGACTCTGCCGCCGAACGATTTTCGAGGAGCTGCAGCGCACTCGAGGAGACAGGTCCGGCTTCCAGAGCCCCGTCTGACGCCGCTCCGCTGACAGTCATTTCTTGCTGAAAGGCGTCCGGAGTCGCGGTTCCCCGCGACCCGGCAGCCAGGTCCCGTTTCCGCTCGCCGGCAGCGTGCCAGCTTGACACTCCGCAAGCCTGCACGCCTATTTTGGGTGATGGGTGCGGCGCTCTGGACCCGCAAACTCCAGGAGGATTTCCCCTCTTGAGCCACGATCCGGCCAGTGGCACGGAGCGGGCTGGCGGCCCGAATTCCGGCAACGGAATCGATGAGGTCATCCGGGCCAAGTACCTCGATTTCTGCTCCGCTCGCCTAACCGAAGTCTTCCTCTCGCTCTCCGAAGAGCGGATCTACGCTCTCGTCGAAGAGGCGGCTCGCGAAGCGAACCTTCAGGTCGGAACCCTCAATTTCCAGACGATGGTTCGCCTGGTCACGAAGAAGCTCGAAGAGAGTGTGCCGCTCCCCGACCTGAAAGAGTGGGCGGTAGAGTACCAGGAGGACCCCGAGCGCTTCGAGGAGCACCTGCTCGGACTCTGGAAAGACCTCGTCTCGGGCTTCGACGGATAGGCTCGAGAGAAGCCTCCCCCGCACGCCTGCCCCGCACCTCGTTCACGCAGCCGCCGATGGCGAGTGGTGCGCCGGACCGGGTTTTCGAAGCATCTCCAGGCCAAGCGTGCCAAGGATCTTGATTCCGGCTCGAACTGAGGCCGACGCAGATCCGGAAACCTTGGATTCTCCGGCAGTTCGAGCGTGAAAAGCCACTGGCACGCCGATCACCCTGCACCCGCTCTTGAGTGCCCTTACTTGCATCTGGACGTACCAGCCGAAGTCGGGATCGTCCAGCTGGAGACTCCGGAGGCAGGAGACGCGAACGGCCCGAAACGGGCCCAGATCCTTGACATCGCTCCCGTAGATCCGGCGCAGGGTGCTCGTGACGAAGGCGTTCCCGAGTCGCGCGTGAGCACGCACACCGCGCTCGCCGGGAACCGCCTGCCGCTCTCCAACGACCAGATCGGCTCGGCCGGCCAGGATCGGATTCACGAGATGCTCGGCCTGCGCCGGCGCGAGAAAATCATCGGCGTCGACAAACAGCAGAACCTCGGGCAGCTCCTCCCAGGTAAGCAGCATCCGGATACCGGCTTGGCAAGCGCGGCCATAGCCCGGCCGAGCTGCCCGTACGACCGTGGCGCCACGGTTGGCCGCGATCGCGGCCGTGCTGTCCGTCGAGCCGTTATCCACGACGATCGTCCGCGCGACCCGAGCGTCGGCGAGCCGATCGAGCAGCTCGGGCAGGCAGTCGGCCTCGTTTCGGGCCGGGACGAGCGCAGCGACCGCCAGCATATCCTGTATCATGTCGATCGCGACGGCTCGGGACGGGCGGGTTGAGCGGCGACGTGCCGGCCCCTGACGGCGGCGCCCTCACCGCGCGCCAAGCGGGCGCTTCCCCCCTGCTGTTCGGCAGTCTCCTTCTCGTCTTCCTGACGGTGCTCGTTTGGTCTCCCGGGATGATCCGGACGCCGTGGCCGGCCATGGCTCTCTGGGCGGCCGCCTTTGGCTGTTACGTGGCTGCGGCCGCCGGGCACAAGCGAAATCCCGTCGGCCGGCGGGCGATGTGGACGGTGGCGATTCTCGGCCGGGTCGCCCTGTTGCCTGCGGAGCCTCGTCTCTCCGACGACATCCACCGTTATCTGTGGGACGGTTGGGTTCAGGCCAGCGGCATGAACCCGTTCCGCTTCGCTCCGGCCGACCCGGCGCTCGACGCCCTGCGCACGGACTGGCACGCACTCATCAACCACCCGTCGATCCCGACGATCTATCCGCCAGGCGCGCAACTGGTGTTCTGGACGCTGGCTCTGATCGGCCCATCTCTGCTCCTCTTCAAGGCAGCCTGGCTTGCCCTCGATCTCGGCGTGGGCCTGATCCTGGAGCGTCTGGCGGCCCGACGCGATGGACCGGTCGGGCTGGCGCCACTGCTGTACCTGTGGTCGCCACTCGTGCTCATCGAGGTCGCGTGGAGCGGCCATGTCGAGCCGCTCGGCATCTTGCCGATGATGGCTGCCGTCCTCGTTCTGGGGGTCGCAAGCACTCGATGGAGCGCGGTGGCGGGAGGTGCTCTGCTCGGCCTCGGGGGCGCCGTGAAGCTCGCTCCGCTCGCAGCGGTCCCGGCTGCCGGGCGGCGGAACCCTGCCGCGGCAGCTGCCGCGGTCGCGACCATTCTGGTGCTGTCCCTTCCCTATCTTGGAGTCGGTACCGCACTCTTCGGCGGTCTGATGACCTACGCAGAGCACTGGGAGTTCAACCCGGGACTCTTCGGGCCACTCGCAGCGCTGTTGGGCTCGCATGCGGCCAGAGTACTGGGTGCGGTCGGCGTCCTCGGCGCTGCGCTCTTCGCAGCGTGGCACCGGTGGGAGGTCGAGAGGGCCCTATACTGGACAATCGGGATCGCTCTGGTGCTCTCCCCGACGATCCACCCTTGGTACGTCCTGTGGATCCTCCCGCTTGCAGCCCTACGCGGCGGCCGTGCCTGGTTGGCGTTGAGCGGCACAGTCTTCCTTGCTTATTGGGGTCTCGACGCCTTTCAGACGACGGGCGTCTGGCCCGAGCCGTCCTGGCTTCCGTTCATCATTCACGGACCCTTCTTCCTGTTGCTCGCCTTCGACTCGATCCGCGCGAAGGGTCTCCCAGGTGGAGGCGAGATAGCCGGCGGCGAACAACCCGGTAAGTAGGGCGGTGGCGACCGCCCCGCGTACGAAGAGCGCGGCCACCGCTCCGGCCAGCAGGATCCCTAGGAGGGCACGAAGTCTAGCGGGCGCGACCCGGCACCGGGCTCGGTAGCGACGCACGGTGCGAACGCCTCGCTTCGGCGTCCGGACGAATGGCGTCTCGCGGAGGAAGGCGCCCCGGATCACCGCACCCGTCAGCGGAACGCCAAGGCCAATCGCCAGCGCCATTGCCTCCAGCACGCGCCTCGGCAGCCGAACCGGCCGCACGCCGCTCATGGCGCCCGCCAGCCCGACAAAGGTCACGAACGGAAGCGTCACGGCGGCGAGCCCCATTACGTGCAGCCAACTCGGCAGCCATTCCCGTCCCATGCCACCCAACCCGACGGCCCCGAGAGCGACGGCCAGGGAGAGCGTCACCGGATGGATGGCGTGTCCGAGGAGATGCGCGGTAGCCTCCGCCTTGATGGGGAAGCTGAAGGAGCTCTTCCAGATCCGGGGAAGAAGGATGCGCGCGGTCTGGACACCCCCCTGCGTCCAGCGCTCCTGCTGCACCTCCACACCAGCCATTTCCCCGGGAAGCTCGCTGGGAACTCTGAGCTTTGGCAGAAAGACGAAGCGCCAGCCGGCAAGCTGCGCCCGATAGCTGAGATCCAGATCCTCGGTCAGCGTAGTCGCCTGCCAGCCGCCGGCACGTTCGACGCAGGCGCGCCTCCACATCCCGGCCGTCCCGTTGAAGTTGAAGAAGAGGTGGGCGCGAAAACGCGCCTCGTGCTCGATCTGGAAGTGCGCGTCGAGGAGGAGCGCCTGGGCTCGGGTCAGCCAGCTCGCTCCTTCATTCAGATATCTCCACGCGGCCTGCACCATGCCGACGCGCTCATCCGAGAAAGGCACAAGGAGGCGGCGTACGAGCTCCGGCTGCGGGACGAAATCGGCATCCAGCACGAGGAGGAACTCGCCAGGCGCCCGGCGAAGCCCGTACGAGAGGGCTCCAGCCTTGTAGCCCACTCGGGTCGGCCGGCGGATGTGCTCGAGCCGGACCCCTCGCCGGCGCCAACGCGCGGCGCATACAGCCGCGATCGCCGTCGTCTCATCCGTCGAATCGTCGAGGAGCTGGATGTCCAGCAGATGCCGCGGATAGTCCAGCTGACAGGCGGCGTCGATCAGACGCTCGACGACGTTGGCCTCGTTGTATACGGGCAGCTGAACCGTGACCCTCGGCAGCGGGCCGGTCCAGCCTGCAGCCACCTGCCGCTGCGGCCTCGAGAACCGCCGGAAGATCGTGAGCACTCGGTGGACCCCGAACGGCACGAGAAGCAACAGGATGAGCAGGTACGAGGTCGCCGCGACGAGGGAGAACACCCCGCCTGGATCACTTACGCCACTGATTATCGGCACGATTGGCTCGGCACCTTGCTGACCCTCGCCGCCGCATATCTTGCGCGGCGAAATCGGGTTCACCAGCAGTCAAGATAGGAACCCATCGCGGTCGATCGCGACTCCCGGCGCAGACCCGGCTAGGCAAGACCGTGAAACCGAACGATCGCGCCATATGACGCGATCGCGCCATGCGGGCAGAGGAGAGCATGCGACGACACTTCGCGGCGGTCGCCGGTTCCAGACGTCGTGTGTTCGCGTTGCTCGCGGTGTCGCTCGGGTGTCTGCTGGCCGTTCGGCCGGCGCTCGGCCAAGAGGGCAAGGAAAAAGAGGAGTCCGACCCGCCCACCGGTCAGGAAGCCGAGAAGCCGGCGGATGACGAGGAGCCAGGGGAATCAGCGGGAGAGGAGGGAAAGGAGGAGGACGGGGAGGAGGATGAAGAGGAAGATGGTCTGCCGGACTGGCTGAAGCGCCTTACGATCAGCGGGCTCGCGTTCGGAAACTTCTACTGGTTCGCCTCGAACCACAATCCGGAGATCGAAGGCCAAAACGGCTTCTGGATGCGGCGGATCTACCTGACCTTCGACTACAACGTCGCGAAGGATCTGGACTTTCGTCTCCGCTTCGAGGCGAACTCGGCCGGCAGCCCTCTGGCGCCGCCCCTCAAGATGGACCCTTCGTGAAGGACGCCTGGATTCGTTGGAGTCCCGGCGACCACATGTTTTTCTTCGGGCTGTCCGCGACGCCCAGTTTTGACGATCTCGAGAAAGTCTGGGGGTACCGCGATGTCCTGAAGACGCCGCTCGACCTTCAGAGGATGGCGCCCTCCCGCGACTTCGGGATCACGGGCCGCGGGAAGTTCGGCCCCGGAAAGAACCTCCAGTATTACGTCGTTGCCGGTAACGGAGCCGGAACCCGGAGCGAGACGAACCGAGGAAAGGCATTCTACGGCGCCCTCGGAGTCACGCCGGGTAACTTCTTCTTCCAGGTGTACGGGGACTACAACGATTTGGAGGGCGGCGACTACACGACCGCGCAGATCTTCGGCTCGTGGAGCGTCGACGCGGGAAGGATCGGAGTGCAGTACGCCCATCAAAGGCGGAACCGCGACGCCCTCGACGAGGCGGACTTCGATCTGAGGGTGCTGTCACTGTTCGGCGTGGGGGTGCCTAGCGATCGGCTGGCGATCCTCGCCCGGTACGATCGGATGTTCGACCCGAACCCGTTCGCGCCCGGGATCGCCTACCTGCCCATGAGTGCCGAGGCCAACTCGAACCTCGTGATCCTCGGGTTCGACGTGACGATCGTCGAGCAGTTCCACATCATTCCGAGCGTCGAGACGGTGTTCTACCAGGCGGTCGGGGACGAGGAGGCGCCCAGTACGGACGTCGTGCCGCGCCTCACGTTCTCGGTGACTTTCTAGGCGGGGTTACTCCGCCACCTGCCATGAGGCGTCGGGGTTGTACTCCGTCATGGCGCTGGCCAGCTCCTCAGTGCGCTCGCCCAGGTCTTCCTCGTAGACGACCCCGTCCTGGTTCACGACGAACGTCATGATTCCACTGTCGCCGTATTCGGCGGGATAGGCCACGAGCGCGAAGCCGCCGACCATGTCTCCGTCCACAACGTAGCTCTTGGCACCACCGGGAGCGGCCTCACCCTGCGCCGTCAGGATTCGGAAGTAGTAGCCGTGGAACGGTCTCGGCTTTTCTTCACCCTCCGCGTCGTACCCAACAGCCTCCGCCTCGGCGGCGAGGTCGCCCAGCGGGCTCCGTCGTTCGCCCGGCGCGCGATGCCAGTACAGGCCATCCTGCTTTCCCTCACGGCTCCTGATCCGCTGCGCGTACAGCCCGGCCGGCCGGTCGTCATGAGGCCGGCTCGCGTAGATCTCCTGCGCCCGAGCGTACGTCAGGGAGGTCTCGATCGCCCGCAGCTCGTTGCGGCCGATCCGGCGGGCGAGGACCTCCTCCCGACCCGCCGCGATGTCGAACCGCCAACCCTCCTCGACCTGCATGAGAGGTACCGTGAAAGGCCACTCATCGTAGCCGATCACCACGACTCGTTCCCCATCCTCCGTCTCCTCCAGCGTCCACCGTTGTTGGAGAGCGAGCGTGACGACTTCACGCTGCATTCGATCGCTCACCGAGTCGCCGGAGGAAAGAAGATCCTCCGCCCCCTGCCCGAAGAGGGCGCGCAGGGCTTCCGTGTCATCGGCCTGCCCCGCAGCGATCAGGGCCTCGACGGCCTCTTCAGGGCTCGCGAACGCTCTCGCACCATGACCGTCCTCGGAGACATCCGAGCACCCCACGGCCCACAGGGGCGCGCCCGCCAGAACCGTGCATAGTCCAACCTGCAGAAGCCAGCCGGCTCGAATCACCTGCATCGTTCGATCCTCTCCTTTAGCGACGCCGACCACCGCCCCGAGAACGGCTCATGCTGCTTCGTCCGCGGGATGAGGCCGCCCTGGAGGCGCTCCCGCTCCCATAGCCGGAGAATGCGCTCGAGCGGGTTCCGCTTCGCTGCGCGGAGGAACCCGTCCCACCCATGCTGTATCCGCGCGACCCGTAGGCCGCCGTGGAGGCCGATCGGGATCCCCCGCCGGCTCTGGCCGTGCTCGCCGCTTCCGCCTGACCCGTCCGAGCCGATGTAGTAGCGGCATCGGCGCCGCGTCCCTGGGCCGCCGAGGTTCCCTCCTGGCGAGCCGTCTGCCGCTCGGATCCTCCCTCCCGACGAGCGTCCTGCCGTTCGGAAGCTCCTTCCGGGCGATCCTCTCGCCGTTCCTCCCGGTCCTCGAACTGGTCCTCCCGATGATCCTGCCAGTCCTCTCTCGCGTCCTCGCGGTGGTCGTAGTAGTCGTCCCATGCATCATTGTACATGTAAATCCCGCCGGGATACCCGTAGGGACCGTAGTAGTAGTCGTTTGCCGCCGCCCCGATGATGATGCCCGCGGTGAACCCGATGACCGCGGCTGCGGCCTCGTCACCGCTATCATCTTCGACGACGACCGTGGTCGGGGGCGGGGTCGTGTACACGACCACAGGGTCGTATTGAGGAACGTAGATGACTTCGGGGTTCGCGGGCTCGATGATGATCACCTCTTGCCCGCTTTCCGTGGTCTGCGTGCCCACCGTCTGCTGCGACGTGCTCTGCAGGTTGCCGGCCGCCATCGCCTGCTCGCGCAATCGCTGGATGCCGTCGAACACGGCAGATCTGTCCTGCGTGAACGCTTCGCCGAGCTGCCGCGTCCACTCTATGTCATCCGCCATCATATGAACGACCTGCGGGAAGACGGAGAGGGCGATGTAACTCGGGTCGAAGCCTTCGGCCTCTGCTGCCTCCTGAATCGCGCTACCCTGAAGGTCCGGGTTGGCGGTCAGCCACTCACCCAGCGCACTCACCTGAAACGGGCTCTCGGCGCACATCAGGATCTGGCCCAGAAGCGCGTCTGGATACAGGGCAACGGGCGCCAGCAGTTGGTCCAAGCCCTCGGGAGTGGCCTCTGCCTGCTGGCCCGTGTTCTCCGGCGGGGTCTCTGGCTGGGCAGACGCCGGTGACGCCGACATCCCCTCGGCGATGCCGGGCCAGGCGCTCGCCGCAACGCCCACGACGAGGATGACGAGTTGCATGTTATGCTTCATGATATGGACCCCTCATCAGTACAATTACCGAGGCCTCGGTGGGCGCGTCGTTGGGATGAGCGCAACGTGCACACCTCGCCCTGCATCGTGCCCGGGCGCTGCGCCTCAGGCAAGGCGCGCGCACGCGTGCCTAGATTCTGAGCTGGACGAAAAAGAGGAACTGGCCGTCGGAGAGATCCGGGCTTGGAAGCGGGTCGTCGAGACCGACCGCATACTGCATCTCGAACCGGAAGTGGTACAGGTAGTTGAGGTTGGCTCCGATCAGCAGGTAGTTCCGTCTCTCGCTGTCGATCGGATCGAACGAGTCATAGCGAAGCAGCCCCTCGACGAAGCCGCTCAAAAACTGGTAGCCGCCCTGGACGTACCCGCCCTGCGCCGTCTCCTTGTCTCCATCAACGCCCACCGCCGGCTCCAGCTCCGCCTTGAGGAACTCCGCATCCACGAAGAAGCCCTGGTAGCTCGAGTGGAGGTCCAGGCCCCACAGGAAGCGGTCTCCGCGGTACTCGGCCAGGCCCTCAGCGGCCTCCGGCGAGCCGCCCATCAGAGACAGGTCCGCCGCGCTGTCGCTAGAGAACGCCAAATTGCCACCGACCTGAATCACGAACTCCTCGCGGAAATCGACCGGCCCCACGTTGTTGAACTGGACGCGACCCGAGTAGAGGAAGGAGCCATTGTCGTTATCGAGCGACTTGCCGTTGCCGTTGAACAGGCCGACGTCATACTCGAGCCGCTCCTCGAAGAAGGAGCCGGATAGGCCTGCCCCGATCTGCCTGCCGGGAGCGATGGCGCTGACCGCCTGGGCTCGGCTCTCGAACAGGATGTCCGGCTTGAAGATCAGCTCCTCGAGGCTGAACGGCGCCTTGTACTGGCCGAGGTCGACGTTGAGCTCGGGCATGAAAGTGAGCCTCAATGCCACGTCCAGGAACTCGATCTCCTTGTCCACCGCTCGAGTCTCGAATCCCGCGTGTACGATGTACTCGAGGATCGAACCGAAGCCGCCGGTGACGCCGAGACGAGCGTCGAACAGCTCGAAGCTCGTGTTGCGCGGGGACTCCTCCGGTTCGACGCGGAGTCCGGCCCGTATGAGCCCGATCGGCTCGATGCGAAACTTCGGCGGCTCGCCGTCCCGGCTCTCTTGTCCCCCGTCCTGGCCCTCCGCCGGCGGTTCGCCTTCTTCCTGCGCCCGCAGGTCCGCGAGCCCGCCCGCACCCAGGATCAGCAGGAAGGTCAGCAACGGGATGAGTGACCGAATGCGTCTGGCGCTCATCTCGGGCTCATTCGTCCTCGGCGGAAGGCGAAGTCGGCTCGTCCGCGACAGCCGGCTCGTCCGCCTCCACCATGATCCAGCTCGAGGCGCCGGAGGCCATCGCCGCGTTGATCCAGAAGTGCCCGAGGATCGCCGGAAATAGGCTCCCGGTCCAGATCACCGGCGCCGCGAGCACCATGCCGAGCATGGCCGAGCGAATGATGCCGTTCAGGCGCTGGTAGCCGTGGGCGAGGCCGAAGGAGGCCGCAGTGATTCCGGCGGCAGCCCAGGGCTGCCCCGTCCAATCGGAGAGGACGTGCAGGGCGAAGCCGCGGTACACGTATTCCTCGCACACGGCACCGATCCCAGCCAGGACCAGAAACGCCCGGCGCTCGCGACTGTCGCCGGGCAACAGGAGGCGGAGCAGCGGGCTCTCCTTTAGGCCCGCCAGCCTGCCGAGGACACCGCTCAGCCAGGCCACCAGGAGGCCTACCGCCGCTACGGCCGCTCCTACGGCCACCCCGAGGCCGGGAGCCTCGACCCGCCAGCCCAGGTCCGCCGGCGCGATTCCCTGCCACGCGGCAACGATCGCCGTGAGACCCGCGACCAACAGGAGGGTAAGAGCGGCCGAGAAGTAGAGTGCCGGCCGAGCACGCTCGATGACCTCCAGATGCTCCTCCAGGCGCGAGTTGCGGGCGGCCATCAGCGGGAGGCCGACCAGGAGAAAGAGTGCGAAACCGTGCGCAACAGGGCTGGAGAGCATGCCAGTCGAATAGGGCAATTCGAAGGCATATGCAAGTTGACACGGTTCCGGGGCGGTAGGACGTTGCTCCGATGAAGCTGGATCTAGCGATCTGCCAGTTCCGTCCGGTCAAGGCGGACCCGGAGGCCAGCCTCGCCGAGCTGAGCCGCGTACTCGGACGAGTCGACGCTCTCGAGCCCCGTCCTCAGCTGCTGGTTTTCCCCGAGACCGCGCTCACCGGCTACTTCCTCGAGGGCGGCGTCCGCGAGCATGCGACAACCTCGGAGCGCTTGCTCGAGCGACTGAACGAGCTCTACCGGACCGTGACGAAAGACGAGGGCGCGACCCCGTTGGAGGTCGTGATCGGCTTCTTCGAGCTGTACCGCGATCGAATCTTCAACTCCGCTCTCTGTGCGCGGCTTGGCGAGGCCCCGGAGATCTTCCATGTCCACCGCAAGGTGTTCCTTCCCACGTACGGAGTGTTCCAGGAGGAGCGCTTCGTGGATCCCGGACACACCGTCCGCGCGTTCGATACGGGCTGGGGACGCGCCGCGATGCTGATCTGCGAGGACGTCTTCCACTCGCTCTCGTCCACTCTGGCCGCACTCGATGGAGCCCAGCTGATCCTCGTCCCCAGTGCTTCGCCGGCTCGCGGCTTCGAACCGGGGCCGGGTGTGCCGGCCAACGTCGTGCGATGGGATCGGGTTCTCCGGACGATCGCCGAGGAGCACGGAGTGTTCGTGGCCGCGGTCCAGATTCTCGGCTTCGAGGGCGGCAAGGGCTTCCCCGGAGGCTCGGTCGTGTTCGGACCACGGGGGAGGGCGCTTGCCCGCGCGCCCCTTTGGGAAGAAGCGCTCATCAGCGTGGAGCTCGACCTGCGGGAGATCTCGGCGGCCCGCGTGGACCAGCCGCTGCTCGCCGACTTGGAGCGAGCGCTGCCCGGCCTGCTTCAGCACCGTCCGCGGGAGAGCGACGAAGGAGACCGGTCGTCGTCATGAACGAGAAGAATGGCGGCGCTGTCGGCACCCCGGATGCCGTCCAGATACCCGACGCCATCCACTCACCCGAAGTCTCGCCTCCCCCGAGTCCCGGCGACAATTCGCCTCTCGCGATCGACACTGGGTTGGCGACGCGGTGGCTCATCGAGTTCCTGCGCAGCGAAATCCGGCGACGTCGGTTCGAGAGGGTCGTTGTCGGGTTGTCGGGCGGCGTCGACTCCTCGCTGACCGCGACGCTGTGCAGTCATGCCTTGGGGGCCGATGCCGTCAAAGGCTTCCTCCTTCCGTATCGCACCTCGAGCAGTGAGAGCCGCGATCATGCGTTGCTCCTGGCCGAAGCGCTTGGCATCGAGACGCGCGAGGTCGACATCACCGAAGCGGTGGACGGATACGCGAAGCAGTTCGAGCCGGAGATGAGCGATCATCGGCGCGGCAACGTGGCGGCGCGGCAGCGGATGATCGTGCTCTTCGATCAGGCGGCGCAGCTCGAAGCCCTACCGGTCGGCACCGGGAACAAATCGGAGCGACTGTTAGGATACTTCACCTGGCACGCCGACGACACGCCCCCGATCAACCCACTGGGCGACCTGTTCAAGGTGCAGGTGTGGGAGCTCGCCAGGGCACTCGGCGTCCCGGAGGAGATCGTGGCGAAGCCAGCCAGCGCGGACCTGATACACGGGCAGACGGACGAGCAAGACCTGGGCGTCAGCTATCCGGAAGCCGACCTGAGCCTCCACTACCTGCTGAGCGGGTACCCGGCGGAGCAGCTGGCGGAATTCGGGTTCGACACCACGAAGATCGACGTGGTGCGGATGCGGCTCGAGGGAACGCACTGGAAGCGTCACCTTCCCACCGTGCCGATGATGTCGTCGACGGCGATCGGCGAATGGTACCTGCGTCCCGTCGACTACTGATCGGACGGGGAAAATCGCGCCTAAATAGAAAAGCCGCCGGGTTTTCCGGCGGCTCCATACCCCCTAGGGGAATCGAACCCCTGTCTCCTGGCTGAGAACCAGGTATCCTTGGCCACTAGACGAAGGGGGCTTGCTGGTCGAATTCGCTATCCTATGACGGGCAGCGTCACTGTCAACCCCAGCCCTCGGGACAGGTTCCACATGAGTTGGGAGCACCTTCACCAGATTAGCCAGCCGTTCTCGGTCGTGTTCGCCCTTGCCGGGATCGGCGTGGGTTTGGCCGGATGGATGACGAGCCGAGATCCGCTCGAGAAGTACGCTGTCGTCTCGCTCCTCCTGGCCGGGATCTTCGCGATCCCCGCCTTCGTGACGGGACTCGCCGCCGCGGATGTGGAGGAAGCCCGAACGTTCGTGGGCGAGTCGGCGACGAACACGCACCGCATCTGGTCGATCTGGGCGACGGTGGCGCTCGTAATCTCGGCGACCTTTGCCGGTTTTTCCCTCCTGCAGCCGGCCGATCGGCGTCTGCGCCGTTTCGTGATAGCCGTCTCGATCCTGTCCGCGGTGGTCGTGATGTACGCGGGCTACCTCGGCCTGCTGATCCGGCACGACCCCGAGGCCCCGTCAACCGCGAACCTCCTGTCGTTCCTGGGCAGCCCTGCAGCTCCCAACGCTCTATTCGCGTCTGCCGCCCCGCTGGCGTCGCCCGTCGACACGACCTTCGATTGGGCGCGCCGCGTTCACCGCGACGCGGTCGTCGTGGACGGACACAACGACCTCCCCTACCGCATCCGCGGACTGGGACCCCTGGATCCGACGCGCATGGACCTCACGCAGCGGCGCTCGGACGGGCACACCGACATCCCGCGACTTAGGGAAGGCGGCGTGGATGTACAGTTCTGGGCTGCCTACGTAGCGGCGGAGTTCATCGACAACGGCGCGACCGCGGTGGCACTTGAGCAGATCGACCTCATCAAGCGGCTGGCGGCAGCATATCCGGCCGACCTCGAGATGGCCTATTCGACGGCTGACATCGAGCGGATCGTCGGAGAAGGAAGGATCGCCTCGATGATCGGCATCGAGGGCGGCCACGCCATCTCGAACTCTCTGCCGGTGCTACGAGAGCTCTACCGGAGCGGCGCCCGGTACATGACCCTCACCCACTCCAGGACGCTGGCCTGGGCGGACGCGGCGGGCGACCCGCCACAGCATGGCGGCCTCACCGCTTTCGGCCGCGAGGTCGTACGGGAGATGAATCGGCTGGGCATGCTGGTCGATCTCTCCCACGTAACGGCCGAGGCCATGCGGGACGCGCTGGAGACGGCCGTCGCCCCGGTGATCTACTCCCACTCCTCGGCCCGAGCGATCGCCGACCACCCACGAAACGTGCCCGACGATGTCCTTCGCCTCGTAGCCGAGAACGGAGGCGTCGTCATGGTCAACTTCTTCTCCGGCTTTGTCGTACCTGAGTCCGCGCGGCGGATTCAGGACATCTTCGCCGTCCAGGAGCGGCTCCGAGCCGAGTACGAGGACGAGCAGGCCTTCAGGAAGGCGTTCACCGCCTGGCTATTCGAGAACGTCGAGGCCGGCGACGTCGAGATAGTTGCGGACCACATCGAGCATATCATCGAGGTCGCCGGCGTCGACCACGTCGGATTCGGGTCGGACTTCGACGGAATCTCGGTCGTGCCGCACGGGCTGGAGGACGTCTCCAAGTTCCCCGAGCTCACAGTCACACTGGCGAAGCGAGGCCGCTCGGAGGAGGAGCTCCGAAAGATCCTGGGAGGGAACCTGCTGCGAGTGCTCGCGGAGGCGGAGGAGGTCGCGGAGCGACTTCAGGAGACGGCCTCACCCGGCCAATCGAGGCTCGGCTTCCCGGGCTTGGAGCCTCAACCGTAGAGGAAGCTGCCCCTGCCAGCGCCGTCTGTCTTGCGAAGAGGCTCTCGGCGCGATCCGGCGCCAGAGCGTTATCGGCTCGCTCAGCCCGCCAGCCTCAAGGCGAGATTGTCACGCCCTCCGACATCAGGGCCTCTATCTCGTCCGGGTCGCGGGGCGCGTTGGAGAGGAGCTCGTAGCCCGACTCCGTGACGAGCACGTCGTCCTCGATCCTCACGCCGATCCCCTCATCCGGCAGGTAGATCCCGGGCTCGACGGTGAACACCATTCCCGGCTCGAAGGTGGCCGTGTATTCACCCACGTCGTGCACGTCCATCCCGAGCCAATGCCCGACTCCGTGCGGGAAATACTCAACACAGCTCTTCGGTCCACACGCCGTGGCACCGTTCTCCTTCAGATAGATGCGTGCGGCGCGGTCGACGTCGAACAGGTTCTTCCCTGGCTTCACGGCGGCTAGCGCCGCCTCCTGCGCGCCCAGCACGAGCTTGTAGATCTCGCGCTGCCGATCGGTGAACCGCCCGGAGACCGGGATCGTCCGGGTGACGTCGGCCGAGTAGTAGCTGTACTCGGCACCGATGTCCATCACCACGAGATCGCCCTCTTCCATCCGGCGGCGGCTCTTGTCGTAGTGGAGGACGACCGAGTTCGGCCCCGAGCCCACGATGCTCGGGAAGCCGACCCGCTCGGCCCCGCCGAGCCGAAAGTTGAACTCGATGACGGCTTCGAGCTCGTACTCGTACATCCCCGGGCGGGCGGCGAGCATGGCGGCGCGGTGCGCATCGTCGGTGATCTCGATCGCACGCCTGAGCATAGCGATCTCGAAATCATCCTTGACGAGCCTCAACTCGGCCAGCGCGGGCTCGACGTCGGCGACCTCGGCTTGCCCCTCGAACAGCAAGGCGAGGACATGCGGATCGTAGCGGCTGTTCGGATTGAGCGGGACGAAGATCGTCCCGACCCCGGCGTCGCTCTTCAACGATCCGACGGCGCTCTCCTCGAAGTCCTCGACGCTCCGCACATCCACGACGCCCGAAACCTCGGAAGCTTCCTCGAAGGACGGCTTGCGGCCCGTCCACATCTCGGTGGCGGGATCCCGTTCCGGGATGAACAGGATCTCGGCGCGGAGCTTTCCTTCCGCCGCGATCAGCACGATCCACGAATCGGGCACCTCCACCCCGGTCAGATAGAAGAAGTTGTTCTCCTGGCGAAAATCCGAGTCCTGCGGATAGTCGCCCTCGATGCTCTTCGTTCCGGCGGACTTGAGGAGGACTACGCCGTCTCCGACCAACCCAGCGAGCGCGGCCCTGCGTGCCTCGAGACGCTTCGTCGGCGACAGCTCGATCGGCTTGCCCGGGGTCGCGGCGGCGAGCGCCGCCGAGCTCGCGTGCCTCTCCCAGGCCGGATCGCTTTGCGCGATCGCCGGCGTCGCCTGAAGCGCGGCCAGGAGGCCGAACGCGGTTGCGGCAGTCGATCGGCTCATACGAGCGAGATCACGCCGTAAAAGGCCAACATGGCTGCGCACATCGCGGCGATCGGACCGAGCGCGGCGCGGCCCTTCATGCCGGCCAGCGTCGCTATGAGTCCGCCTACGACGACCGATGTCGCCAGCAGGATGATCAGTACCATTCAGTGGCTCCTTCCTGTGTCTATGGTGCGTCTCCTACCCTGCGCTCCGGCTGGAGATCAGCTGGGGCCGAATCTGGCCGAGCTCTCGCCAGCCGTCGAGCCCTTCCGCTGCAGCTCAACCAGCTCGGGCATGCCGGCTTTCCTGGCGATCTCCCTTCCGGTCGGCGTCGCGGCGAGCCCGCCGAGCGCCGTCTCTCGGTACCGCACATCCATCTTTCGGCCCACCTCGCCCATCACGTCGATCACTTCGTCGGCCGGAATAGGAAAGTCCAAACCGGCCAGCGCCATCTCGGCAGCGGCAGTCGCCTGGACGCCCGCGCTGGCGTTTCGGTAGGCGCACGGAATCTCGACGAGCCCGGCCACCGGATCACAAATCAGCCCCAGCATCCCCTGCAACGTGAACGCGACCGCCTGGTTCACCTGCTCGGGGCTGCCGCCCTCCAGGTACGTAATCGCGGCTGCCGCCATCGCCGCGGCACTCCCGGTCTCTGCCTGGCAGCCTCCGCCGGCGCCCGCGATCGATGCCCGGTGCGCGATGACCGCTCCGACTCCGCCGGCTACGAGCATTCCGTCTATCAGCTGCTCGCGACTCCAACCTCGGGAGCCTTCCAGGGTGAGGAGGACCGCCGGAACCACACCCGCCGCTCCGGCCGTGGGCGCCGCCACGATGAGACCCATCCGGGCGTTGACCTCCAGCGTTGCGATGGCCCGCGCGAGCATGGAGGTGAAATCCGATCCGAGGAGCCGCGGGCCGGACTCCTCCAGACGCTTGGCGCGTCCACCCGTCAGGCCCGTGGGGCTTTCGTCGCTGGAGCCCAGACCCTCCTCCACGGCCTGCCCCATCACGGCGAGCGCCTCCTCGACGCGGCTCCGAATCTCCCCTTCGCCCGTCTCCGTCTCCTTCTGCTCCGCCAGAACCACCGCTTGAGCCAAGCTCACGTCCTGGTTCGCAGCCGACTCCGTCCATTCCTGCATCGATCTGAACACTTCGCTTTCTCTTCCTCCGGTGAGCCGGCTCTACGGGCCCGTCAGGCCCACGCCGCTATCTGCCGGATCCAGTGGACCCAATCCTTCGCCCGGAGGGCGGTAGCCAGATCCGGCGGGATGGCGTGGTCCGCCTCGATCGTCATCAGCGCCCGCTCGCCGCGTCCGGTTCGATCGACGCGCATCGTGGCCAGGTTTACGCCGCTTTCCGCCAGCATCCCGGTGATCTCGGCGATCGTGCCGGGGACATCTTCCGCAAGCACGACCAGGGTCGGGAGGCTGCCGGTCACGCTGACCTCGAAGCCATCGATGCGGTCGAGCCTCACGCGGCCGCCTCCGATCGACGACCCCACGACCTCCGTCCAATCCGAACCCCGCCGGACCTCGAGCCGTGCCGAGTTCGGATGTGCTTCCTCCCCGAGATGAACTGTCTCGAAGTCGTACTCCAGACCGGCTTCTGCGGCCTCGGCGAAGCTCTGGCGGATCCGGGGATCGTCCGGCTGAAAGCCGAGCAATCCTCCGACGATCGCCCGTTTCGTTCCGTGACCCTCGCCGGTCATGGCGAAGCTTCCGTGGAGGCCTATGTGGGCGCCGTCGGGGGTGCCTCCAACCACCGCCTGAGCCAGATGGCCGATTCGGCAAGCGCCGGCCGTGTGCGAGCTCGAGGGGCCTACCATGGTGGGCCCGAGGATATCGAAGAGCCTAGCCAACGGTCTCCGCGCCCGGCTGTGGCTGAGCGATCGCCTCGGCAGCCGGCTCCAGTCCGAGGCCCTCTCGCGCCAGCTCATCGAGGCCGATCGACTCCAAGCGCACCTCGAACGCCCGGGCGAACCCTTCCTCCACAGCCGTCAGGACTCTGTCATGGTCGGCCCGTCCCCCCTCCCGCTCCACGCTCGTCATCTGGACGCCGGCGATCCCGCATGGCACGATCCGGTCGAACGGGCCCAGGGCTTCATCGGTCACGTTCAGTGCGAAGCCATGCCAGGTGACCCAGCGGCTCACATGGACGCCGATCGACGCGATCTTCCGCAAGCCTCCCCCGGCGATGCGCCGCTGAATCGACGCTTCCCGAGCGGCCGCTTCATCTTTCCCCCCTGCGAGAGCCATCTCAAGCTCTCCCTCAAGCTCGCCCAAATCACCCAGACCGCCCACCCAGACGCCCGTGTGGGCGGGGACGCGACCTGCATTCACGCCCAGCGCTGCCAGACCCAGAATCAGAGCTTCTTCGAGGCGACGCATGTACCAGTGAAGGTCCTTCCGAAACCCGCCCAGGTTCAGAATCGGGTAGCCGACCAGCTGGCCCGGCCCGTGATAGGTCGCATCTCCGCCTCGCTCGATCTCGAAACGCGGAATTTCGGGGCCCGCCTCCTCACCGACAGAGGCGAGATCGTCGAACTCCTCGCCTCCGCGTCCAACGGTCAATACCGGCTCATGCTGGAGCAGGAGAAGAAGATCGCGGTTCAGCCGGCCCTCGATGCGCGCCCGGGCCAGCCGCCTCTGCCAATCGAGCCCGGCCGCATACGGCAGCCGTGCCGGGACCCGCACGACCCCAACGCATCGCTCCGGGATCGGAGCCGGCTCGGTCATGCGCATCAGGGTAAAGGTGCGCCGTAAAGCACTGTTACTACCTTATCTCACAGCGAAGCATCTAGATATGTATGGCGCGGCCCAGAGCCACGAACGCCGCCTCCATGACGGCCTCCGACATGCTCGGATGGGCGTGCGCATGCGCCGCGATCTCCTCCAGCGTGGCTTCCAGCATCCGGCCGACGCCCGCCTCGGCGATCAGTTCGCTGACGTTGTGGCCGATCATGTGGACGCCGAGGATCTCACCATACTTCGCATCGGCAACCATCTTCACGAACCCTTCGTTATGGCCTGCAGTCAGGGCCCGGCCGTGCGCGCCCAGCGGGAACTTGCCCACCACTACCTCGTATCCCGCCTCCTTCGCCGCCTCCTCTGTCAGGCCGATCGTGGCGATCTCCGGATGGCAGTAGCCTACGCTCGGGATGTTGTCGAGCCGCATCGGATGCGGGTCGGCGCCGGCGATGTGCTCCGCCGCCACGATCCCTTCGTGGGAGCCCTTATGGGCGAGCATCGGCTGACCAGCCACGTCGCCGACGGCGTACACTCCCTCCGCACTGGTCCGGCAGTACTCGTCGATCCTGATGAATCCGTCCGCAACCTCGACGCCTGCCTCCTCGAGGCCGAGATCGTCAATCACCGGCTGTCTGCCGACGGCCATCAGGACGAGATCGGTCTCGATCTGTTCCTCCCTCTTGGAGGACTCGACCGTGAGGATCATCGGCCGTGCAGCGCGGTCCAGCGCCTTCACCATGGTACCGGTGCGAATCCCCATCCCCCGCTTCTTGAAGGAACGCTCCAGCGTCTTGCCTATCTCCGGATCCTCGATCGGCACCAGTGACGGCAGGGCCTCCACGATCGTCACGTCCACGCCGAAGGCGCTGAACACATCGGCGAACTCCACTCCGACAAACCCCGCCCCGACGATCACCATTCGCTGCGGGAGCTCGCGAAGCGCCAACGCCTCACGGCTGCCGATCACCCGCTCACCGTCGAACTCGAAGCCCGGGAACGTCTTCATGACCGATCCCGTGGCGATGACGACGTTCTTGCCCTCCAGGGTGCGCGACTCTCCACCCTCTTCGGTCGGCTCGACGCCGACCTTCCGGCCCGAGGTCAGGCGGCCGCGGCCAGCAATCGACTCCACGCCGTTCTTCTTGAAGAGGTATGCGACGCCGTTGCTCAGCTTTTCGCTGATCTGCCGGCTTCTGTCCACGGCCGATCCCATGTCGTAGTCAACGTCGATCGGACGGACACCCAACTCGTCCCCATGCCCCTTCAGCGTTTGGGCGAGGGACGCGCTCTCCAGCAGAGCCTTGGCAGGGATGCACCCCCAATTGAGGCAGGTTCCCCCGAGGCCACCCTCGTATCCGGTCGCCTCCACGCAGGCGGTACTCAGGCCAAGCTGCGCCGCCCGGATCGCGGCCACGTATCCGCCGGGCCCAGCTCCGATGACTACGACGTCGTACGAATCAGCCATTGTATCAAAAGGTCGGGCTGTGCGCTTGGTGGTCACGTAAAGTGCTGAGTATGGCTTGATAAACCGAGGCTATACCGATGCGCGCCTGAAGTTCCTTCTAGAGCATCATCGTCAGCGGATTCTCGAGCATCTCTCGGAATGTGGCCAGGAAACGCGCCCCGGTCGCTCCGTCAACGACACGGTGGTCGCAGGACATCGTCACCCGCATCCGCCGGCGCACCACGATCTCCCCATCCTCCACAACCGGCTTCTCCTGCGTCATCCCGACCGCCAAGATGGCTGACTCCGGAGGGTTGATGATCGCCGTGAACTCGTCGATGCCGAACATCCCGAGGTTGCTGATCGAGAACGTGGCCCCCTGATATTCCTCCGGAAGGAGCTTTCGGGCCCGGGCGCGCTCGATCAAGTCGGTCGCCTCGGCCGCGATGCTTCTAAGCCCTTTTCGATCTGCATTCCGGACGACAGGCGTGATCAGACCTCCCTCGAGCGCCACCGCGATCCCGATGTCGACCCGGCCGTGGTGCTGAATCGCGTCCTCGTCCCAGGAGGCATTGACCTCGGGATGGCGAACCAGCGCCTCGGCTGCCGTCTTCAGGAGGATGTCGTTCACGCCGATCTTGAAGCCTTCCTGCCTCGCGTTCAGCTCGGAGCGCAGGTCCAGGACACGTCCCATGTCGATCTCGGCCGTGAGAAAGAAGTGCGGAACGGGGCCGATCGACTCGGACAGGCGGCGGGCGATCGCCTTCCGCATCTGGCTCGCCTCGACCCGCTCGTCCCGGAGCCGTGGCTCTCCCTCGGCGGCATCCGCCGCTACCTGCGGCGCCTTTGGCGGGGAAGGAGCTCCAGCAGCGGCTTCCGCTACATCCCGCTTAACGATCCGTCCGCCAGGCCCTGATCCGGCGATCGCTCCTAGATCGAGGCCTTTCTCGGCCGCCATCCTTCTTGCGACCGGCGAAGCACGCACGCGCCCTTCTGTCGCCTCGGCGCCTCGATCGCCCTCCGGTGGCTCCTCCACTGCGATTGCGCGCTCAGGAGGCGCCTCTGCCGCTTTCGCCGGAGCCGCACCGTCGCCGCCCGGCCCGCGGGCCGCTTCGGCCAGCAACGCCTCGATATCTTCGTCCGGCTCGGCGATGATCCCGATCAGGCTGCCGACCGGGACCGTCTCACCGGCCTGCACGAGGATCTTCCTCAGAACTCCGGCGCCCATGGCCTCGACATCCATGTTCGCCTTGTCCGTCTCGATCTCGGCAACGATGTCCCCCTG
Organism: Gemmatimonadota bacterium; assembly: GCA_039589875.1. Taxonomy (GTDB): domain Bacteria; phylum Gemmatimonadota; class Gemmatimonadetes; order Palauibacterales; family Palauibacteraceae. Next base: position 15,042 of record JBDHGL010000040.1, on the reverse strand, counting down.
AGCCACGGAATCACCCTCCGAAAGCCGCCACTCGATGAGCTTTCCCTCTTCCATCGTCGGACTCAGCTGGGCCATCACGACCTTGGTGGGCATCTAGCGAGACTCCTTGCGCTCTACCTGTGCAGGTGTACAACTAGAGCGCCCGGGCACCTTGAACCCGGTCCCAAGATTCTTCCGAGACGGGCACTTCGCCTGGTTATCACATGTCGATATATGCACTGTCCGATATATCATCATCAGGAGATATAGCTGACCTGGCGTGCCGCCCGGAGGACGGTCTCCACCGAAGGAACGACGATTTTCTCCAGGTTCCGGGCATACGGCATGGGGACATCCAAACCGGTCACCCGGGCCACCGGCGCGTCGAGGGAATCGAACGCCTCTCGCTGAATGTCATCGACCAGCTGAGCGCCGATGTTGGCGACCGGCCAGCCCTCCTCGACCACGAGCGCGCGGTTCGTCTTACGTACGGAGGTCACCACCGTGGCGATATCCAATGGCCGAACCGTCCGGAGATCGATGACCTCCGCCTCGAGGCCGTCCTCGGCCGCCAGTTTCTCCGCGGCGTCGAGAGCGGTATGCACCATCTTGCCGTAGCTCACGATCGTGAGGCCGTCACCCGCCCGTTTCACGTCGGCAGCGCCGATCGGCACCAGGTACTCTTCGTCCGGCACCTCGCCCTTGATGTTGTAGAGCAGCTCTCCCTCGATGAACACGACCGGATCGTTGTCCCGCACGGCGGATTTGAGGAGACCCTTCGCATCGTACGGTGTCGCGGGTGAGCAGACCTTCAGGCCGGGCACGTAGGCATACCACGGCTCGGGCGATTGGGAATGCTGCGACGCGAGCATCAGCGCCGCTCCACCCGGTCCGCGGAATACGATCGGCACGTTGTACTGGCCCCCCGACATCTGGTACAGCTTGGCCGCGCTGTTGATGATCTGGTCCATCGCCAGAAGAGCGAAATTCCACGTCATGAACTCGACGATCGGCCGAAGGCCGGTCATCGCCGCGCCAACACCCAGGCCGGCGAAGCCGAGCTCCGCGATCGGGGCATCCCGCACGCGCCACTCCCCGAACTCATCCAGCAGCCCCTTCGACACCTTGTAGGCGCCGTCGTACTCTGCGACCTCTTCCCCGATGAGGAACACGTCCTCATCTCGGGACATCTCTTCGCGGAGCGCCTGGTTGAGCGCGTCACGGTAAGTGGCTAGCGCCACGAATCCCTCCGATCCGCGCCGTGCGGGTACTCGTCCGAGTAGACGAGGTCGTAGATATGGCTCTCATCCGGCCGTGGGCTGGCTTCCGCGAACTCGGCCGCCTCTTCAACCTCCTCGATGGCGGCCTGGTCCATCTCCTCGTAGCCCTGCCCGGTCATCAGGCCGGTGGCGATCAGCCGGTCGCTGAACGAGACGATCGGGTCGTCGCCTCTCCAGCGCTCCACCTCCTCGCGCGATCGATACGTGCCGTGCGAAGGATCGGCCATCGAGTGGCCCATGTATCGGTAGGTGATCGCCTCGAGGAGCGAGGGCCGGTGTTCTTCCCGGGCGAGACGTACCGCTCGCTCCGTCGCGGCCCGCATCTTCAGGACATCCATCCCATCGACCTGCTCCGAGGCCATCCCCTCGAAGGCGCAGGCGCGATCGACCAGATCCGATATGGCCGCGGTGCGGTCGATGCCGGTCCCCATCCCGTACTCGTTGTTCTCGATGATGTAGATGACCGGTAGCTCCCACTTCGCCGCCATGTTCAGGGCTTCGTGGAAGGCGCCGATGTTGACCGCCGCGTCCCCGAGAAAGCAGAGGCATACCCGGTCCTGCTTGCGGTACCGGATCGCGTATCCGACGCCGGCCGCGATCGGCAGGTGGCTGCCCACGATCCCGTGGCCGCCCATGAAGTTGACCGAGCGGTCGTACAGGTGCATCGAGCCGCCCATCCCCTTGGAGCAGCCGTCGGCCCGGCCGTACAGCTCGGCCATGACGGCCCGCGCGGCGACGCCGCGAACGAGCGCCTGGGCATGCTCACGGTAAGCGGAGATCACGAAGTCGTCTTCGCGGAGGGCCGTGATGGCGCCCGCCGCGACCGCTTCCTGCCCGATATAGAGATGAAGAAAACCGCCGATTTTGCCGAGCTGATAGGATTCCGCGGCCTTCTCCTCGAACCGCCTGGCGAGGATCATCAGACGGAGGAGGCTCTTCAGGTTCTCTGGTTCGAGGCCCAGGAAATCAGGCTTCCTCTCCGCCTCCCGGTCCGTCCCGGTCTCGCCCTCCTGGGTCCGGCTCTGCCGCGTCGCCATCAGAGCACCGCCGCCGCGCGGGCCCTCAGCTCTTCGACCTGCTGGCGCGCGTGATAGCTGCTCCGCACGAGCGGGCCGCTCTCGACGTGCAGGAAGCCCAGCTCTTCGCCGGTTCGCTTCCAGTCCGCAAATTCTCGGGGAGTCGCATACCGATCGATCGGCAAATGATCAGGCGATGGGCGAAGGTACTGGCCGATCGTGAGAATCTGCACACCCGCCCGAAAGGCGTCGTGCATGAACTCCAGGACGTCGTCGGGAGCTTCACCGAGGCCGAGCATGATGCCCGTCTTGATCAGCACCTCATCGTCCTGCTGGCGCGCGAAGGACAGGACCCGAAGCGAGCGGTCGTAGCGGCCACCCGGTCTGGCGATCCGATGGCAGCGCCGGACCGTCTCCATATTGTGGTTGAAGATGTCCGGACCGGCGTCGACGACCGCGCGAACCGCATCCAGATTGCCGCGGAAGTCCGGCGTTAGCACTTCGATGGAGCAGCCGGGCGCTCGGGTGCGGACCTCACGGATGAGGTCGGCAAAGATCCGCGCACCGCCGTCCGGAAGGTCGTCCCGATCCACCGACGTGACGACCACATGGCGGAGCTCCAGGCTCGCCACCGTTTCCGCCACCCGGCGCGGCTCATCCTCGTCGAGCGCCTCGGGGCGGCCGTGGGCGATCGCACAGTAAGGGCAGTTGCGCGTGCAGATCTCGCCCATGATGAGGAAGGTGGCAGTTCCAGCCTCCCAGCATTCCCCGATGTTCGGGCAACGCGCCTCCTCACAGACGGAATGCAGCTCGCGGCCGCGCACCAGCGTCTTGAGGCGGCGATAGTTGGGTCCGCCGGGCGCCCGCACCTTCAGCCATGAGGGCTTTCGCGCCGGCCACGCGTCCGGACTGGCAGTGCTGCCCGGGCTCCCGGACGGGAGTGACTCAGCTGTCAGAACGTTTAGCGGTCTCATGCGTACCTTCGATTCGGAACCGGGTCGTCGGGCGCTGACCGACCCGAGTGCGGCCGTCCAAATTACCCCCCACGGGGGAATCAGTCCACCAAATCCGTGATCCTGGACCCGGTATTTGATCGGTCGAAAGATCTGTTGCAGATGGGTTGGAGCGGCGATATTCTCTAGCCCGCCGGCGGAAGTTGGGGTTTCGCCGGAGAGTGCACCGATAACGACACCTAGAGCGCTATGACGTATATCATCGTACAGCCTTGCATCGGCACGAAGGACGCGTCGTGCGTCGACGTTTGTCCCGTCGACTGCATCTACGAAGGGGAGGATATGTTCTATATTCACCCCGAGGAATGCATCGACTGCGGCGCCTGTGTGCCCGAGTGTCCGGTGGAGGCGATCTTCCCGGACGATGAAGTCCCGGAGGAATACGCCGAGTTCATCGCTAAGAACTACGTCTTCTTCGACGTACCGCCTCCCTGACGGCGGTTGCTGTCATTCCGCCGGTAGCAGCGAGCCGGCCCAACAAACCGACGTCCACGACGACCTGAACCAATGCTCTGGGGCCGACGCAGGCCTTTTCTCGTCGTGCGCGGCCGTTCCTTGTAGCAGAAACCAGAACGAGCCTCTGTGAGTTCTCTTTAAGACCTGTGAACGAGCCTGATTCCATGCGATTCCTGAGAAGTGCTTCAAGCCGGACCCTGCTGGGCGGTGCGCTGATCGTTGCGCTCGCGGCCGCCACCTCGGCCTGCGGCCCGGAAGCCCCTGCCGTCACCGTCGATAGCGATGAGAGCCTGACCCTGATCAACCATCCGGGCGAGGGCGCGCTCGAGTTCGTGATCGGACCGGTAGACCTGCCGGCCGATGGCCCGCACATCCGGCTACCGATGCAGTGGGCCAAGCTCCCGTTCGACGCCTTCATGCACGGCTTCGAGTGGGAGATCCGGAACGGCGACGGCGAGGTTCTGCCGCCCGATCTGCTTCACCACGTGAACCTGATCGATCCGGACAACCGCGAGCTCTTCACGCCGATCTCCCGCCGTGTTCTTGCCGCTGGACGGGAAAACCAGCGGGAGAGCATCCCGGGCGTCATCGGCTTTCCGCTCGACGAGGGAGGCCGGATGCTGATCGCGACCATGTTCGGCAACCCGCTGGGCGAGGACTTCGGCGACGTCTACCTGCACTTCAAGCTCCTGTACAGCCGGGCGGACGAGGGATTGGTCAAGCCCATGACGGTCTATCCGTTCTACCTGGATGTGATGGGCTTCGACGGCGTGAAGGACTTCGAGGTACCGCCGGGGCACAGCGAGATGTCCTACACCGCCCGTCCCGGCGTGGATGCCCGGATCCTCGGGATCGGCGGCCACGTCCATGACTACGCCACCGAGCTTCGCCTCGAGGACGCCACGAGCGGCGAGATCCTCTGGCGGGCCGAGCCGATTTACAACGAGGAGGGCCGGATGGTCGGGGTTCCGAGCTCTAAGTTCATTCTCCAGCTCGGGAAGAAGATCTACAAGGATCGCGAGTACCGGATCGTGGTGGAATACGAGAACCCACTGGACGTGCCGGCGCCCGACATGGGCATGGGAGCGATCGGCGGCGTGGTCGCCATAATGGGCGATGGGGAGTGGCCCGCCTACGACCCGAACGACCCGGCCTATGTCGGGGATCTGGACAGGACGATCACGGCGCCCGACCGGATGGAGGGCCACGGGCATGGCGGTGGTCACAGCGCCAGGCCGATGGAAGGGATGAGCGAGGACGCTGAGCCTCCAGCCGACATGCCTGCCGGTCATCATCCCGAGCCGGACGCCGACTCCGATCAGACAGAGCAGGAGAAGAAGCCGACCGAGTCTCACGATCACGGCGGCTAGCCCGCGCAAACAGCGGATCTGAGCAGCTGACCGAGCAGCCAGGTCCAGCGTCGAGTTGACCTGGCTGCTTTTCGCCTTCGCGACGGCGGTCTTTTACGGCCTCCAGGGCGTCTGGACGAAGTGGATTACCCGGCACGTCTCCGGACCCGCCGCGAGCTGGGCGATCTTCGCCTTTGCCTTTCCGCTCCTGGCGGCCTATCTGGCCTTCCAGGGAGTTCCGCCGATCGCGCCCGCGTTCTGGCCGGCTCTCCTCACGAGCGCATCCATCAACGTCGTGTCGTTTTATCTCTACGTCTCCGCCATCCAGAAGGGCGACCTGGGGCTGACGTATCCGTTGCTCGCTCTGACCCCCGTATTCGTCCTGCCGGTCGAGTTGGTGCTGCTCGGCGATCTTCCGGGCCTGCAAGGCCTGGGCGGCATCCTGCTCGTAGCCGCCGGCGTCTACCTGCTCAACTTCTCGGAGCGGCGAGCCGGCCTGTTCGCTCCCTTCGCGACGGTTCTGCGCGACCCGGGCGCCCGCCGGATGCTGGCGGTCGCGCTCATCTGGTCGGTCAGCGCCGTCTTGGACAAGATCGCCACAGTATCTTCGTCACCCGCCTTCTACGGGACGCTGGATAGCGGGCTCATCGCGCTGGCGTTCGTCCCGTTAGTGATGCGGCGAGGAGGGGGGTTTCGGGCGGCCCTCTCGCGCAAGACGTGGTGGCTGCTGGCCGTGCAGGGGCTGCTGTTCGCCCTCATGTTCGTCGTGCAGATGGAGGCGATCCAGCGGACGCTCGCCGTCTACGTGATCTCCATCAAGCGCAGTGGGGCCATCGTCACCGTGCTCCTGGGCGCGCTGCTGTTCGGCGAGCCTCAGCTGAGAGAGCGGCTGGGGGGCGCCGTCGTGATCTTGGCGGGGGTTCTACTGATCGCTGGCGCGTAGAGTGTGAGGCAAAGTCGTACAACCTCGGGGGCGGGCTCCGTAGGAGGCGCCGCAAACTGAAACCAGGAAATCGACGCGGAGACCAGGAATGAATCAGAAACAGATCGGCACTGAGGAGCATCAGGTACGGGGCGATGATCTGCTCGCCAAGGTCAAAGAGATCGTCCATGAGGGGAACGTCCGGCGCATCATCATCAAGGGCGATGAGGGGAAGACACTGATCGAGATTCCGCTGACGCTGGGCGTCGTCGGGGCGGTTCTGCTTCCCGTCTGGGCAGCGATCGGCGCGATCGCCGCTGTCGTTACGAAGTGCTCGATCGTCGTGGAGCGGACCGAGGACTAGCTCCGCCTGCCCGCCGAGGTTGCTCAGTCCTTGAAGATGGCCACTTCCGGCTCGCCGCCGGCCCGCAGATAGCCCCGGAGCATGGCGGAGGTGTTGAACGGCATCGCCGCGTTGCCGGCCGGATCGAGGGCGATCACGCCGCCCCCGGCCTCCAGCTCGACCAGGACTTCCATCACAAGCACGTCGGCCGCTTCATCGATCGAGCTACCCAGATAGCGCACCCGCGCGCAGATGTCGTAGGCGACGGCGTTCCGGATGAAGAACTCGCCGTGGCCGGTAGCCGAGACCGCACACGCGCGGTTGTCAGCGTACGTGCCCGCCCCGATGATCGGCGAGTCTCCGATTCGGCCGAACTGCTTGTTCGTCATCCCGCCCGTCGAGGTCCCGGCCGCCAGATTGCCCTGCGTATCCAGCGCGACCGCCCCGACCGTCCCGAAGTATCGGGAGGAAGGCACGTCTGCGTTCGCCCCGTTAGCCTCGGCGCCGTCTGCGCCTGCGTCGGCTCGTTGCTCGGCCTCGAGCCGGCTCTGTAGCGACCGCCAAGCGCGCTCGGTCCAGAAGTAGGACTCGGGCACCAGCTCGATCCCTTGCTCGAGCGCAAACTCCTCAGCGCCCTGGCCGGCGAACAGCACGTGCGGAGAGTCCTCCATCACGCGGCGAGCCAGGCTGATCGGGTTCTTGACGTGGTGCACTCCGGCGACCGCGCCTGCTTCCAGCGTCGCGCCGTCCATGATCGAGGAGTCGAGCTCGTTCTTGCCGTCGTGCGTGAAGACGGCACCCTTGCCCGCATTGAACAGCGGAGAGTCTTCCAGGAGCCGGATGGCGGCTTCTACCGCGTCGACGCTGCTTCCGCCGGATTCCAGGACCTTCTTCCCGGCCAGTAGGGCCTCGGTGAGCTTGTCCCGGTACGCCCGCTCCCGCTCGGCGTCCATTGTCTCCCGGCGGGCCGTTCCCGCGCCGCCATGAATGGCGATCGCCCAGGCAGCGCCCGTTTCCTGGGCATCCGACTCCTGCGCCCCTGCCGCACCGACGCTTGAAAGCCCTGCCACAAAGAGCAGCAGCAGAATCCTCGATGCCCTTCGGGCGCCATGTCCGAGGCCTAGAGACATCATCGCCTCCTGTATTATGGAATCCTCTCGTCCTTTGACCGGTCCCCTTCGGAAGCCGCCGGCTCGTCCGGCCACTGATCCAACATCTCCCGCATCAGGGTCTCGGGATCCTGTCCGTCCTCGGCAAGCGGCTCAAGCACAGCGCTCGCACCATCCTCATCGCCCCGCTCGCGGCGGATCGCCGCCAGAAGAAGACGGGCCGGAAGGTAGCTGGACCGAAGCTCAACCGCCCGCTCCGCCGCTTTCTCCGCCTTTCGAAGCTGGCCCAACCTCCGCCTGGCTGCTGCCTCGCCGAAGGCCGCCTGAGCCGAGGATTCGTCCAGCCGGCGGGCCGTCTCGAAGTGGTGGAGCGCGCGGGCGGACTCGCCCTCATGCAACAGCGTCACTCCGATGTTCGCGTGGGTCGCGCCGGTATAGGAATAGCGCCGGCCGAGATTGAAGACGGGCTGCCAGCGCTCGAAGCGCTCGTTGGCTTCGATGTCGGCCAGGAAGCGCTCGAACTCGGCTCGCGCGGCGGTGGGCTCGCCTGCCTTCAGCATCCGAAGGCCGCTTCGGAAGCGCCGCGTTCGCCAGCGCCACCAACGCCCCGGAAGAAAGAGAAGAAAGAGTATGGCGACGACGATGCTGGCCGTCGGTCGCCAATAGGCGAGCAGCAGAACGATCGCGAGGGCGCCGAGAAGGTAGGGAGCGATCACGGCGACGCTCTACCTGTACAGCTGTACAGGTAGAAGACTTCCGCGACGCGCGCGCCGAACAGCCCGGTCAGGACTCTGGTTGCCGTGCCGTCGACCACGTTGGGGCTCCCCGCTGGTTAGCCTCGTCCTCGGCGCTCCCGGCCGGTGTTGAGCACGTTGATCTGGCTGAACCGGGCCACCGGGCAGCCATGCGAAACGGCGTTCACCTGGCCGGGCTGACCCTTGCCGTCGTAGAAGCTGCCTCCGACGTAGTAGGTGTCGGGTCCGCCGATCATGTCCATCGCGTTCCAGAAGTCGGTCGTGCGCGCCTGGTACGCCACGTCGCGCAGCATCCGCGTCTTCTTTCCTCCCTTGATCTCCCAGAAGACCTGGCCGCCGAACTGGAAGTTGTAACGCTGCTGGTCGATCGAGTAGGAGCCTTGGCTCTCGATGTAGATGCCGTCGTCGGTCGACCCGATCACATCGTCCTCGGTGATCGGATCCTCGGCCGGCAGCAGGTTGAGGTTGGGCATCCGCTGGAAGGGGATGTGTCCCCACGTCTGGCAGTGTGAGCAGCCATGGCTGCGCTCCACGCCGGTGAGGTCCGAGATCCAGCCCACCTGCTCCCGCGTGGTCTGGTAGTCGACAAATATGCCGTCCTTGATGATCGGCCACTCCTCGGCCTTCACGCCCTCCGCGTCCCAGCCCACCGTCGCCAGGCCCCCCGGAGAGTTCCGCTCGCCCATGAACTGCACGAAGTCGCGACCGAGACGGAGCTTGCCCAACACGTCGGCCGGCGGCGCCATGAAGCTCGTTCCGGCGTAGTTCGCCTCGTAGCCCAGAGCACGATCTAGCTCCGTCGGGTGGCCGATCGACTCGTGAATCGTCAGCCAGAGGTGGGAGGGATGGAGAACCAGGTCATATCGGCCCGGCTCGACGGAGGCGGCCGTGAGCTTTTGCGCGGCCTCCGAGGCCCAGCGCTCCGCGGCCTCCGCGGTCATGTTCTCGCGGATGTACTCCCAGCCGCGCCCGGCCGGATCCATCACGGAGCCGCGCGTCTGGAAGTCACTGCGATCCGGGGCGACTGCCGTGATCGACATGCTCGGGTTCGCCCGGATCATCCTTTGCGCCGCGATCGTCCCTTCGGTCGTGGCGAAGGTCTCCTCGATCTTCACGAAGTGAAGGCTCGAGTTCACGAAGCTGACGCCGCTTACGCCCAGGGCGATCTGGTTCAGCCCGAGCAGGTGCTCGGCCTTGTCCTGAGTCGGCACGTCCCACGGGTCCACCTCATAGGCGCTCGACCAGGAAACCTCGCCGTAGGAATCCACCGGCGCCAGCGTGACGGAGGAGCGTTCGACTCGGGCGTTGGCGGCACCCGTCGCCGCGGCCTCGCCTCCGGCACGGGCGGCAGCTTCGCGGCTCAGCTCGCGTGTGGCCGCAAACCCCCAGCTCCCGTCGACGAGCGCTCGGACGCCGATCCCGAGCGAGCTCGTATCGCTCACGTTCGTGACCTTGTCTTCACGGGTGCTGACTCTCTGATTCGCATACAGCGACACCCGGGCGTCCGCGTACTCGGCTCCCGCCGCAGTCGCCGCGTCCAGAGCCTCCAGCAGCAGCTCGCGCGTAGCTGGATCCACTTCGGGCGGTCCAGGAGACGCGCTCGGGACCGCGACAGGCACGGAAGTCATTGGTTGGCCCAGGGTTGGCTTCGCGATCGCCACCGCCCCCGCGGCCAGCGCCGAGCTCTTTACGAAATCACGTCGTTCCATCAGACCGCCTCCGACACGGAGCTGAAGTTGAATTCCCGGGCCCGCAGCGCAGGCATCTTCGAGCTCGCTGATATCCTCGCCGGCCGGCTCAGCGCCTCCAGGTTGTTGAGGACGGAGAGCGGCGAGTCGTTCCAGCGGAAGTTGTTGACGGGATGAGAGATCCGGCCGTTCTCGATCAGGAGATTGCCGTCTCGTGTGAGGCCTGTGTAGAGGATGGTTCGTGGATCCAGGTTCCGAATGTACCAAAAGCGGGTCACGAGCACCCCGCGCTCCGTCCCGGCGATCAGATCCTCGAGCGAGGCTTCCTCTCCCTTCATGATAAAGCTCATCGAAAACGGGGTTGGGTCCGCGCCCTGCTTCTCCGCCCAATAGCGCGAGTAGAAGAGGTTCTTCAGAACTCCGTCCTCGATCCACACCTGCCGACCCACCGGCATGCCGGTCGTGTCTGACGTGAAGCCTCCGCCGAAGCCGCCTCCACCGAAGCCTCCACCTCCACCGGCGAAGGGCGCCGACCCCAGCTCGCTCGGATCGCTGATCATCGTTACGCGAGGATCCACGATCTGCTCTCCGAGCTTCGTCCCGCCCCCCTTCGCGGAAAACGCGCTTCGCCCCTCGTCGGCCGAGCGGGCGCTGAGAGAGAAAAGCATGAGCCTGATCAGGTCGGAGACGGCCTGCGGCTCGAGCACGACCGTGTACTTTCCAGGCTCCAACGGCTGCGGGTCACGGGACTGGATCGCCTTGTCTACGGCCCGTGCATGGAGATCGTCGTAGTCGACCTCGCTCCAATCCCGTCCGCCCGTGCCGGCCCATCCGGACCCAGTTCCATCTTCGGTTCTGACCGTGTTCGAGTAGGCGAAGCTCGTCGCGTCGTGGTACGCGAACAGCCCGGCCGAGTTGGCCAGCGCCGTCGACCGCGCCGAGCATTCCAGGAACCCGGCCGTCACCAGACCGCCCTTCTCCTTCGCCGCTCCTATGCCCGAGGCTGCGACCTGGCCTCGCTTAGCTGCGTCCAGGCCGGCCGTGGAGTCGAAATGGCCCCGCACCTTGTCGTAGGTCTGCGGGCCGAGCAGCGGCATCCGCTCGTCGTTCTCGGGCGCCAGCCGGGCAAGCTCCTCCGCGCTGCCGACCGCCGCGCGCAGACCCTCGTCGTCGAGATGGTTCGTGGTCACGCTCGCTGCTCGCTTGCCGAACCGCGCCGTGATCTGGATGCTCACGTCTTCGGAGCGTCCGGCCGTCGTCACCCGATTGACGGCGAAGCGCGTGTTGGCCTCCCAACCGCTCCGAACGCGAACCTCGGTTCCTTCGGCACTGCTCATGCCAAGGATGCGGTGCGCCAGCTCCCGCGCCTCCTGCTCGGAGAGGCCGCCGGAACGGGCCCGGTTCTCTCGGTGGCCAGCCGCAACCGAGCGCTCGTGGTGGGAAGGTCCGCGCCGGAGCAGCTCCCTGCGATCCATCGTCTTCATGGTTTGTCCTTCTGGATTGTGGGCCGAAAGCGGATGCGAAATCTCCCCTTGGAGACCCCACTCGGCAATAGCTGCGGCGCATCGCTCGCCTCCCCTTGGGAGAGACTCGGCTTGTCGGCAATCGGCCGGAGACGGAGATTCGGTCCCCCGTGATCAAATACCACTACCACCTCGCCCCTCGAGATCTGCCTCGCCTCGGGGTTCGCCGCGGCGATCGGATGTGTCACGTCTACAGCGACATCTCCCTCGCCGAGCTGATCGAGTGGGGACGGGAGCACGGCCTGAAGGCCGAGTGGATCGACCGCCGACATGCGCTGCCGCACTTCGATGCCTTCGGGGACCACCTGGAAGATTGCGGCCCAGGGGTGAGCCGGGCCGAGCTGGTGCGGGACATCCGCGCCTGGCGGAGCCGCGCGGCTAGTCGGGATCCAGCATCAGGTAGGTGAAGCGCGCTCAGTAGGCTGCGAGCTCGGCGATCGCCTCGGCGATGTCGTCGACCTGCGGGAGGACGGCTTCCTCCAGGCTGGGAGCGTAGCCGACGAATGTGTCGGTGGAGGTGACTCGACGCACCGGGCCGTCCAGCCACTCGAAGACCTCGTCCGCGATGCGGGCGGAGATCTCGGCCCCAAAGCCGAACGACTTCGCATCCTCGTAGGCCACGATGATCTTGTTCGTTCGCTGAACTGAAGCGGAGACCGTCTCCATGTCGAGCGGATTCAGGGTGCGCAGGTCAATGATCTCCACGTCGACCGGGCGTCCATCCTTCTCCAGCTGTCGCACAGCCTTCCTCGAGCGCTCGACGAGAGCCCCATAGGTGACGAGCGTCAGATCGCGGCCGGGCCGAACGATGTTGGCGCGGCCGAACGGGATCATGAAATCGGGGCCCGGATAGGCCGACTTCGCGTACGGCTGCCGGTAGAGGTGCTTGTGCTCCAGAAAGAGCACGGGATCGTCGCAGCGGATCGCGGTGCGAAGCAACCCGTTCGCATCGAGAGCGTTGGAGGGGCAGACGACGTGCATGCCGGGTGTGTGCGTGAACAGCGACGCGCCTGTCTGAGAGTGGTACATAGCGCCGCCGGCCAGGTAGCCGCCGTACGTAGTGCGCACGACGGCCGGGCACTTGAAGGCGCCGTTCGAGCGCCACCTGTACGCGGCGAGCTCGTTCCTCAGCTGATGGAAGGCCGGCCAGATGTAGTCGAAGAACTGGATCTCCACGACCGGCTTCATCCCGCGGAGAGCCATTCCTACAGCGCGGCCGACGATGTTCGCCTCCGCGAGCGGCGAGTTGTAGACCCGCTCGGCGCCGAACTGCCGCTGCAGATTGGCCGTGACCTTGAAGACGCCACCCTTCCCCTTCACGTCCGCCAGGTACTGGTCCCGGCTCATATCGGCGATGTCCTGGCCGAAGATGACGATCCGTGGATCCCTCTCCATCTCGTCACGCAGACAGGCGTTCAGCAGATCCACCGTAGTCGTCGGGTCTCCCTCGAAGGAAGGCTCCGTCTCGAACTCGCTCGATGTAGGATCGACGTCCATGGAGTAGACGTGGTCGTAGACGGTCTCCGGGCCGGGCTGAGGCTGCGACATCGCCCGATCGGCCGCCTCGGCCACCTCTTCGTTCACCTTCTCACGAGTCGCCGCGAGCTCCTCTTCCGTGGCGACCCCTTCCTGGACCAGGAGGAGACCGAAGTTCCGGATCGGGTCGCGCTTCTCTTCCTCCTCCCGCTCCACCTCCGGCTTGTAGTTCCGCTCGTCATCCGACATGGAATGGCTGTAGGGCCGGATGACGCGCGCGTGAACGAGCGCCGGCCCCCGGCGCTCTCGGCAGTAGGCGACCGCCTCCGTCAGCACGCCGTAGCTGGCGATCGGATCGGTACCGTCCACCTCACGAATCAGGACGTCGGGGAAGCCGGAGATCAGCCTCGAGATGCTGCCACCAGCCGTGTTCACTTCGACCGGTACGGAGATCGCATAGCCGTTGTCCTCGACGAGGTAGAGGACGGGAAGCTTGAGGTTCGAGGCGGTGTTCAGCGACTCCCAGAACTCGCCCTCGGATGTCGTGCCGTCTCCGGTGCAGACAACGGCGATCTCGTCTCCTTCGAACTCGACCAGGCCCTGCAGATCGAGCTTGGCCGCCTTGACCGCCGCCTCCGCACAACCGACGGCCTGAAGAAACTGGGTGCCGGTGGGACTCGACGCGCTCGGAATGTTGTACTCGATGTGCCCGAAATGGGACGGCATCTGCCGACCGCCGCTCGACGGATCGTCCGCCGCCCCGACGGCCTGCAGGAACATCTCGTAGGGCGTGACTCCGAGCTCGAGGCAGAGGGCGCGGTCACGGTAGTACGTGAAGTACCAATCGTATCCGGGGCGGGTGGCCCGGCCGGCGGCGGCCAGCACCGCCTCGTGCCCCGCTCCGCTGATCTGAAAGAAGGTCTTCTGTTGGCGCTTCATCGACATCTCTCGATCGTCGATGCAGCGGGACATGTACATCGTGCGGTACAGGGAGAGCACGTCCTCCGGCTGCAGGCCGAACCACTCCTCTGGCTCGAGCCGCTTTTCCATTTTTTCGACCGGCGTGATCATATACGTCTCTTGCTCGGTGGTTCGGTGCCTGGTTTCTGCCGAGGTTACCCGTTCCTAGAGCTAAAGAGCCGCCGAATCGCGCTGCTGCGCGAGCGGCGGCGGATCGGTCAGCCGGCCGGTTGGCTCACGGGCGGCTCGACGGCGGGATCATCCGCTTCCAGGGCCCGTTCCAGGCTCGCCACGATATCCCACACTTCTTCACGCGAGATCTTGGCTCCGGGACCCTCCCGCTCGACGCGGTCGAGGGTCGCCCACGCGAGCCTCACCGGTAGCGCGTTGAACGCCACTAAGCCGCTTTCCGCCCCCGCTTGCTGCAGCGCCAGGGTGTACTCGGTAGCGGCTTCCAGATCCGCCCGAGCGAGGTCGAACACGGCCGACCGATCCACGCCAGCCGGTATGTAGGCGCGCCCTTCCCGTACATCGGCGGCCGAGTCCTTCAGGATGTTCACCAGCTGGAGGCCTTCCCCGAAAGCGCGAGAGCGCTCGCGAAGGTACGGACCCACCGACTCCAAAGGGGTGCGTTCGAGAAGGAAGAGCTCCGTCAACATCTCACCGACGATCCCCGCCACCACGTAACAGTAGTCGCGCAGGTCTTGTAGCGTCTCCAGCTGCAGTTGACCGTCGTCGTCCGTGTCGGCCACGAAACCCGACATTCCGAGCGCAGTGCGAACCGTGTGCTCCCGCACCAACCGCCGCGCGTCGAGCGTCAGGGCAGCGTATTCGTGGAGGACATAGGGCGAATCCCGCATCAGCTCCCGGTAGCCCTCGTGGGTGAGCGGCATCTCCTCCGCCCAGTAGCCAGCGAGGCGCTTCGCCTCGGCTACCCAGTACTCGGCGAGCTCCTCGTCCTTGGCGGCGTCGGCTCTTTCCAGCAGGCCGCAGAACCCCTCGAGCGCCTCCATTCGGTTCTCTCTGGGCCAAGAGGAAGAGTCCTCGAAGGTGTCCGCGATCCGGAAGAGAAGGTAGGCGACCGTCACCTCCCGCCGAGTCGGCTCCGGGAGGAGCGGGATCGAAAGGGCGAAGGTACGGCTGGTTTTCTCTAGGAGGAGATCCAGATCAGGC
>JBDHGL010000039.1:0-39285 GCA_039589875.1 Gemmatimonadota bacterium | reverse complement strand
GATCACGTCGATCGTGCCGTCAACCAGGGCTTGGATGAGAGCCTTCCGATCCTTTTCCGTCCGGAGCGGTGGATTCATCTTCGCTTCGGTTCGGTAGCCACGCACCGCCTCTTCGGTGAGCGCGAGGTGGTGCGGCGTGACCTCGGCGGTCACATGTGCTCCTCGATCCTTCGCTCGGCGAATCTGGTCGACGGCTTCGCGCGTCGACACGTGGCACACGTGAAGATGCCCACCCGTCAGCCCAGCGATGTAGCAGTCGCGCGCTACCATGCCGGCCTCTGCCGCGTTCGGGATTCCGACCAGGCCGAGTGCGGTCGCCACCTTTCCCTCGTTCATGACGCCGTGCCGTGACAGCTCTGTATCCTCAGCGTGCTGGAGCACCGGAATGCCGAAGGTCTGCGTGTACTCGAGGAGGCGGCGAAGCAGGCCGGCATCCCAGACGGGGTTCCCGTCATCCGAGACCGCGACCGCTCCAGCGGCTACCAGCTCGCCGACTTCCGTCATCTTCTCGCCCGCCAGGCCGCGGGAGGCGGCACCGACCGGGAAGACACGGGCGCCCTCCGCTCGAGAGCCGGCCGCTCGGACGAACCCGACCGCGGCGGGATCGTCGATCGGCGGGTCCGTGTTAGGCATGGTCCATACCGTGGAAAAGCCGCCGGCCGCAGCGGACCTCGCTCCACTCTCGATCGTCTCTTTGTGTTCGCCGCCCGGCTCACGGAAGTGCACGTGCAGGTCGATGAACCCCGGAGCCACGACGAGGCCGCCTACATCGATCACGGCAGCCCCCTCCGGCGTCGGCACGTCTCCGCCGCAGGCCTCGATCGTGCCGGCTTCGAGGAGCAAGTCTCCCGGTTCATCCACCCCGCGGGAGGGATCGATGAGCCTGCCGCCTTTGAGCAGAACGAGCCGGCTCATGCGTCGAGCTCCCTGGCCGCCGTACCCGGCTCCTTCGCGGCTTCCGCCAGTTCGGGCTTGCCGCCGGCGAGCAGATACAGAACCGCCATTCTCACGGCGACTCCGTTTGTCACCTGGGGAAGGATGAGGGACCAGGGGCCGTCGGCGACATCGGAATCGATCTCCACGCCGCGGTTCATAGGACCGGGGTGGAGCACGGCTATGTCTCCCGGCGCTCGCTCCAGCCGTTTTCGACTCACCCCGAAGACGCGGTTGTACTCCCGGAGCGATGGTACGAAGCCGGCATCCATACGCTCGAGCTGAAGCCTGAGCACGTACAACGCCTCCGCCCACTCGATCGCCTCGTTTATGCTCGAGAACACGGTCACGCCCAGCTCCTCTATGCCGAGCGGAATCAGCGTCTTGGGCCCGCAAACAGCGACTTCGGCGCCACAGTGGAGGAGGCCCCAGATGTCGGAGCGCGCCACCCGGGAGTGCCGGATGTCACCGGCGATGCACACCCGTCTCCCTTCCAGCGATCCGAAGCGATCCCGGATCGTCAGGAGGTCCAGGAGTGCCTGCGTCGGGTGCTCGTGCTGGCCATCGCCTGCGTTGATCACGTTGGATGGAATCCGATCCGCCAGGAACTGCGCCGCGCCCGACGAGCCGTGTCGTATCACGACCATGTCGATTCGCATCGCTTCCAGATTGCGGGCCGTATCCACCAGGCTCTCACCCTTTTGAACCGATGAGCCGGAGGCAGCGATGTTCACCGTGTCCGCGCTCAGTCGTTTCTCGGCAAACTCGAAAGAGATCCGCGTACGAGTTGACGGCTCCAAGAAGAGGTTGACGATCGTCTTGCCGCGGAGGACCGGCACTTTCTTGATCCGCCGCTCGCTGATCTCCTTGAACGGCTCGGCCGTATCAAGGATCGCCACGATCTGCTCCCGAGTGAGATGCTCCAGACCGGTCAGATCTTTCCCCAAGCCGAGCCCCGCGTCGCTCACTCGACCGTCATCTCGTGCCTGCGACGGGCACGCGCCGAACGGCGAGCTCGCCGTCCATCTCGGGAACGCTCACCGCGATCTCCTCGCCTTCGCCCACGTCGAAGCGCTGCCCGACATAGTCCGGTTGGATCGGGAGTTGGCGACCACCTCTGTCCACCAGCACGCAGAGCTCGGTCTTCCTCGGCCGGCCGAAGTCGGACAGCTCGTTCAACGCCGCGCGAACCGTCCGGCCGGTGTGAAGCACATCGTCCACTATCACGATGTGCCGATCGGTGATATCCGCTGGAACCTCGGTCGACCCGATCACGGGCACGGGGCCGATCTGGGCGAAGTCATCTCGATAGAGAGTGATGTCGAGCGACCCGGTAGGAATCTCCTTGCCGCCCGTCGCCTGGATCAGATCGGCGAGCCGCTCGGCAAGCTCGACGCCACGCTTCCGAATCCCGATGAGAATCAGGTCGGCCGTTTCAGGCTCGCGATCCAGGATCTGCTGCGCCAAGTCCTTCAGCGCGGCGTCCGTCTGCTCCCCGTCCAGAAGCACCTCGGGCTGCGAGGCCACCGACATGCTCAACCCTTTGCCGCCATCGCGGCTCCAGCTGAAGTGACGATCGTGGGAGGTAGAAGACCGCCCGGCGCAGTATACGGGGCGTCAGAGCCGTGATCAACGTGAAGAAATAGGCTCCTTGTCGACCCTCTCGACCGTTTCTACCTTGCGCGATGAGCCGAGCGTGCATCCTCCTCGTCGCGTGCGGGCTGGCCGCCTCCGAAGCGGTCGCCCAGGACCGCTCCGGACTGGAGGTGGACGCCCCGATCGTCGCTCTGTCGGGCGTTCCCATATCCCTCACGCTGATCCTCCCCGAGGGTTCGCCCGCCATCGAGTACCGGCTGTCCACGGCCCGCGGATCGGAGCTCGCCTCCGGGCGGATCGAGGAAGGAGAAGAACGTCTCGAGGGGTTGCGGCTGGCGCGCCCTGACCTGCCTCTCCGGCTGGATTTCGATGCGCCGGGTGCTCCCACCGTAGCCTCGGGCAGCCGGACGATCGACTTGAGGTGGCTGCCGGGTTGGGTCAGCGTCCTACCGCCGCTCATCGCCATCGTGCTGGCGATCGCGCTTCGCGAGGTCGTCGCCTCCCTCTTCCTCGGAGTTTGGCTTGGGGCGTTCTTCTACGCCGGGCTGAACCCGCTGGCGGCGATATGGAGGTCCATCGACCGGTTCATCGTGCCCGCGCTGGCGGACGTGGGGCATGCCTCGATCCTCGTCTTTTCGCTTCTTCTCGGCGGGATGGTAGGCGTGATGTCCCGCAGCGGCGGCACGCAGGGAATCGTCGACGCCCTTCGGCCCTTGTCCACGACGCCGCGCCGCGCGCAGCTCGCGACGTGGCTCGCCGGCCTGGCCATCTTTTTCGACGATTATGCCAACACGCTGATCGTCGGCAATACGTTCCGGCCGATCACCGACCGGGTTCGTGTATCGCGGGAGAAACTGGCTTATCTGGTGGATTCCACCGCGGCTCCCGTCGCTGCCATCGTTTTCGTCTCCACCTGGGTGGGTTACGAGATCTCGCTGATCGGAGACGCCCTGCGCATCGCCGCCGTGCAGCCTGGCGTACCCCCGCATGTCGCGGCCGAGCTGACGGCGGCTAGCCCGTTCGCGGTGTTCCTTCACTCCATCCCTTACCTGTTTTACCCGATCCTCGCCATCGTCATGGTCGGTCTGCTCGTGGCGACGCAGCGGGACTTCGGCCCGATGTTGTCCGCGGAGAGGAGGGCTCGCGCGGGAGACGGGCTTCACCGCGAGGGCGCGCAGCTGATGGCCGACACGACGGGTCGATCGCTGGAAGCGAAGGCAGGTGCTCCCGGACGCTGGGCCAACGCGGCCCTGCCGGTTCTGACAGTGGTTCTCGTGGTCCTGCTCGGCCTCTACTTCGACGGCCGAGCGTCAGCCGGTTCGGCTTCGCTCTGGGACGTGTTCGGCGCGGCAGATCCGTTCAAGGCGCTGCTCTGGGGGTCGCTCGGCGGCTGTCTCATGGCGATCGGATTGGCCGTCGGACAGAGAATCCTCTCGACCGAAGAGGCGATCGGTGCGTGGCTCGGAGGGATGCGGGCGATGCTGTTGGCAGCCGTGATCCTCACGCTGGCCTGGTCGCTCGGCGAAGTCACCGCCGTGCTCGGAACGGCGACCTATCTCACCCAGATCCTCAGCGACAACCTGCTGCCGTCCCTCCTCCCCGCCCTGGTCTTCGTCACAGCAGCGGGGATCGCATTCGCCACCGGCACGTCGTGGGCCACGATGGCCATCCTCTTCCCGCTCGTCGTGCCCCTGGCGGTCGCACTCGGCGGCGGCGCGGGCTTCGAGAGCGGCGGGCAGTACACGCTGACGCTCGGCGCCATCAGCTCCGTCTTGGCCGGATCGATCTTCGGAGACCACTGCTCGCCGATCTCCGACACTACGGTGATGAGCTCTCTCGCCTCCGCCTGTGATCACGTGGACCACGTGCGGACCCAACTCCCCTACGCCCTGGTCGTTGCCGGAATCGCGGTGCTGATCGGGGACCTCGGCACCGCATTCGGACTGCCGGTCGCTCTGGCCTACGTGCTCGCGATCGGGACCATGCTGGCCGTTGTCAGGTTCGCGGGTCGGCCGAACGACGCACGCTAGCGCCGCTCCTTTTTTAGCTAGGAACGCCTCTCGCGAAAGAAGCCCCGCAGAAGTCGGCCCGCCTCCTCCGCCAACACTCCGCCTGAGAGCTCCACCCGGTGGTTGAGGCGCTCGTCCTGCACGAGGTTGCTCAGCGATCCGCACATCCCGGCCTTGGGGTCGGCGGCGCCGAACACGAGCCGATCGAGCCGGGCCAGAACGATGGCCCCTGCGCACATCGCGCATGGCTCGAGGGTCACGTAGATGGTGTGCCCGGTGAGCCGCCAGTCTCCGGCCGCTTTCGCGGCCCGGCGCAGAGCCAGCACTTCGGCATGAGCGGTGGGGTCGGCCAGGCCTCGAGTCCGGTTGTACGCCTCGAAGGTGGCGCCGCCCGGCGCAACGACCACCGCACCCACCGGTACCTCACCCTCTCGCTCGGCGTCGCCGGCGAGCTGGAGAGCGCGCCGCATCCATCGCTCGTCAGCGGGCTCCTCGGCGACCGATCTCATCCGTCCAGACGTCGACTGCCGGCCATCGCATCCAGGTAACCGAGCGCACCCTCGATACGGCCGAGCGTCAGGTCCTGTCCCATGAGCGAGAGTACGGCGAAGATCCCCGGGCTCACCGCCGTACCCATCACCGCGACCCTGAGAGGGTGGATTATCTTACCTGCGCCAACCTCTTGCTGTGATGCCAGTTGCCGGATCTCCACCTCCAGGTCATCGGGAGCAAAGGAGACGATCGAGGAGAGGCGATCGCGAGTCGCGCGAAGCAACAGCGCCGCCTCCTCCGGCTGTTTCCAGAACCGAGCCACGGCATCCTCGTCGTAGGAGATCGCCTCCTGGAGAAAGGGGGCGGCCTGGGCCGCAACGGCCTGTATGGTGCTGCCTCGTTCGCGGGCCAGATCCAGAGCCGCTCTCACCCGGTCGGGCTGGTCCTCCAGGACACCCGGCGACACACCGGCGGCCCGTAACGGCTCCGCCGCCATTTCCACGAGACGCTCGATCGGCATGAGCACCACGTACTGCCGGTTCAACCACGTCAGCTTCTCGAGGTCGAACACGGCGCTTTTCTTCAGGATGCGATCCATCCCGAACGCCTCGACCAGCTCGGCCTTCTCCATCACTTCCCGGCCATCCCCGGGCGACCAACCGAGCAAGGCCAGGAAGTTGAAGAGAGCGTCCGGAAGGACTCCCTCCTCGCGAAACGCCTCGACCGACGTCGCACCGTGGCGCTTCGAAAGGCGCCTGCCGTCAGTGCCGAGGATCATCGGTACGTGCGCAAAGGTCGGAAGCGAGGCACCCAGAGCATCGTAGAGCATGATCTGCTTCGGCGTGTTGGAGAGGTGGTCGTCGCCGCGTAGCACGTACGTGATGCCCATGTCGATGTCATCGGAGACCACGGCCAGGTTGTAGACGGGAGTGCCATCCGACCGAAGCAGCACGAAGTCGACCACGTGCTCGTTGGACACGGATCGCCGACCGTGAACGGCGTCCTCCCAGGCCGTCTCACCCGGCGGCACCCGAAACCGCAGAGCGTGGGGCTCGCCGGCCTTCGCTCGAACCGCTCCGTCCTCAGGCGAGATCTCGGAACACGCACAGACATCCCCTTCACCCTTCTTGGGCGCGCCTTGCTCCGGCGGAGGGCAGAAGCACCGGTATGCTGCCCCCGATTCCAACAGGGTGAGAGCGTCGGCTCGATGTCGCTCCAGACCGTCCGCCTGGTGATAGGGACCTTCGTCGAAGTCGAGTCCGAGCCATGCCATCGAGTCGAGGATCGAGCGGGTCATCTCTTCGGTGGAACGTGCCCGGTCGGTGTCCTCGATCCTCAGAACGAAGCGCCCGCCGAGGCGTCTGGCCAAGAGGTAGTTGAAGAGGGCTGTTCGGGCTCCGCCCACGTGCAGGTGCCCGGTCGGGCTCGGCGCGAAGCGCACTCTCACCTTCGTGTCACACACGGTTTCTCCGATCCCCTCCGGCCTTGTTGAGCTGGGAAGTTCTCCATCGCTGCCGCGCCGCGCGTTGCGACAAGGATTCCGCGCCAACCATCTTGCAGAGTGCGTCTTCCCGTCGCCAGCGAACAGCGCCAAGGCAAGGAGTCATGGCCGGAACCCGGACCTACGTAGTGCAGGGCTTTCGCAGCCCGTTCGCGAGGATCGATCGCGGCCTCGCCGACCTGAGTGCGCTTCAGCTGTCCGTGCCGGTCGTGCAGCAAACCGTGGTTGGAGAGCTCGGGCTGGGCCGCGGCGGCGATGCGCCGGTGGATCTGGTCATCTGGGGCTCCGTGATCCCGACACTGGCGGTGAGCAACTGGGGCCGCGAGGTGTGGCTCGATGCCGGACTGGACCAGCGGGTCCCGGCGCTCACGATCGTTCAGCAGTGTGCGACAAGCCTCGCCGCGGCCACCCACGCGGCCGGACAGATCGCGGCCGGAAGGATCGATCTGGCGCTCTGCGGCGGGGCCGAGTCGATGAGCCATACCCAGATCGGGCTGTCGGAGGGCCTCAGCAGGACGATCCGACGGGCCGGCTCGACGCGGAGTCCGAGGGCGCTCCTTGGAACGCTCGGAGCGATCCGCGCATCGGATCTTCGGGTCTCCGTTCCGCAGGCCAAGGAGCGGACGACGGGCAGGACGATGGGTCAGCACACCGAAGAGATGGTTCGTCGCTGGGAGGTCGACCGAGAAGGACAGGACCGGCTGGCGCTGGCGAGCCACCTGAGGGCGGTATCGGCCACCGAGGCGGGCTTTTATCGGAAGCTCCTCGTGACACCCGGCACGTTCCCGATCAATGACGATACGATCCCCCGCCGAGACACCTCGCTCGACCGTCTGGCTGCCCTGCCGGCCGCCTTCGGAAAGAGCGGATCGCTCACAGCTGGCAGCTCCTCGCCCCTGACGGACGGTGCTGCCGCGTGTTGGGTGGCGAGCGAGGCGGGCCTCGAGCGACTCGCTGAAGGAGCGGCACGGGCGCGCCTGGTGGACTGGGAGCAAGCCGCCGTCGACATCGCGACGGACGGTCTCCTGATGGCTCCCGCGATCGCAATTCCGCGCCTGCTCGCTCGTCATCAGCTCGGCTACGAGGACATCGAACTGTGGGAGGTACACGAAGCGTTCGCCGGACAGGTGCTCGCTACGATCCGGGCACTCGAGGATGGCGCTTGGCTCGAGGAACGGGCTGGAGTGGAGCGAGATCTCGGACGCTTCCCGATGGACCGGCTCAACCCGAACGGGGGAAGCGTCGCGCTAGGGCACCCCTTCGCCGCAACCGGCTCTCGACTCCTGTCCCAGTCCGTTGTGGAGCTCGCCGAGCTGTCCCCGGGCTCTCGGGCCGTCGTGAGCGTCTGCGCAGCCGGTGGACTCGGTCACGTCGCGTTGCTGGAGGCCGTCTAAGCCATGGGAGAGGGAATGTCGAGGATCATCGAACCGTTCCGGATCAAGTCCGTCGAGCCGCTTCGCATGACGAGCGTCGAGGAGCGGCAGGATATCCTCACCGCCGCCCATTGGAATCTGTTCCGCGTCGCGGCGGAGGACATCCTCATCGACCTCCTCACCGATTCCGGCACGGGCGCGATGTCGGCCGAGCAGTGGGCGGGAATCATGCGAGGGGACGAGTCCTACGCCGGCGCGAGATCCTGGACGCGGTTCCGGGATCGGGTGCGGGAGCTCACCGGCTTCCAGCACATCATCCCGACCCATCAGGGGCGGGCAGCCGAGCGAATCCTCTTCTCCTGCCTCGGCGTCCGCGATCGAGTCGTCATCAGCAACACCCACTTCGACACCACGCGGGCCAACGTCGAGTTCCTCGGCGGCACCGCCATCGATATCCCGACCCCAGAGGCGCTGAGGCCGCAGGAGGAGCATCCGTTCAAGGGAAACATCAATCTGGAGGCGCTCGAACGCGTCCTCGGCGAGAGCAGCCACGATGTGGCGTGCGTGATCCTGACGATCACCAACAACTCGGGCGGCGGGCAGCCGGCGTCGATGGCCAACATCCGGGCGGCCAGCGAGATCACCCGATCTCACGACGTCCCGTTCTTCCTGGACTCCTGCCGCTTTGCCGAGAACTCCTATCTGATCAAGCTTCGGGAAGAGGGGTTCGCCGATCGCAGCGTGGAGTCGATCGCGCAGGAGACCTTCTCGTTGGCCGATGGAGCGACGTTCAGCGCGAAGAAGGACGGCCTGGCCAACATCGGCGGGTTTCTGGGCTCCAACGACGATCGACTGGCGGAGCAGGAGGAAGCGCTCCTCATCCTTACCGAGGGCTTCCCGACGTACGGAGGGATGGCAGGCCGGGACCTGGACGCCATCGCGGTGGGCCTACACGAAGTGGTTGACGAAGACTACCTCCGCTATCGGATGGCCTCCGTCGAGTACCTCGGGAACGGGCTGATGGACGCCGGACTGCCGATCATTCGCCCGCCCGGCGGACACGCGATCTATGTGGACGCGGGTGCATTCCTCCCCGCGATTCGGCCGCAGGAGTTCCCTGCCCAGGCTCTGGGATGCGAACTGTACGTGGAAGGTGGGATCCGGAGCGTGG
Organism: Gemmatimonadota bacterium; assembly: GCA_039589875.1. Lineage (GTDB taxonomy): Bacteria > Gemmatimonadota > Gemmatimonadetes > Palauibacterales > Palauibacteraceae. The sequence goes on along the minus strand of JBDHGL010000039.1, from coordinate 30,210 downwards.
AGATCGGAACGCTGATGTTCGGCGGAGTCGATCCGGCAACCGGGGAAGAACGAACGGCGCCACTCGAGCTGCTGCGGCTCGCGGTGCCGCGGCGCGTGTACACGAAAAGCCACATCGACTACGTCATCGACGTGGCGAGGGCAGTCGCCGAGCGACGGGAAGAGCTGCGAGGCTATCGGATCGCGGAAGAACCCCCACGCCTGCGACACTTCACCGCCAAGCTAGCTCCGCTGTAGCTCCGGTTCGGGACCGGTCCTCGGTCGCCGGACGAACCAGCCGCAGACGATGAGCGCCGCGACCAATGCGGCGCCGAGGGCCAGATGCGCCGTGCGAAGCCCGGCCGGAAACAGCGCCAGTACCATGGCGGCGCCGACGCCGATCTGAGCCACTCCCGCGCCCAACGCGACTAGCGACCAGTTGAACGCCTGGGCATCCCCCGGCCGCCGGCGGCGGATGAAGACCGGAAGAACCAGGAGAGCCAGAAAGAGCAGGTAGGCGGCCAGCCGGTGCGTCCAGTGGACGTGAACCAGGCCGCTCCCTCCGGGAAGCCAGCTTCCGTTGCAGGCCGGGAACCCCAGGCAGGCGGGCCCGGCCTCCATGTTCGCCACTAGTGCGCCCAGGAGGGCCACGCCGAAGGCGAAGGCCAGGGTTATCCTAACCGCCCGACTCGCCTGATCCGATTCAGCATCCTGTCGCCGCGAGCCGGACAGGCCCGTGCAAGCGCCGACCGTCAGTACCGTGAGCAGGGCCAACGCCGTGCCGAAGTGCATCACGACGGTGCTGGGCGGCAGCTCCAGCCACACGGTCACCGCCCCCAACAAGATCTGAACGACCAGGAGGAGCAACGCCACCAGCGACAGCCTCCGCAGTGTCGAGGTCGCTCTCCGTCCGGGCCGCCACGCCAGAACGGCAAACGCGGCGACCAGCACGCTCACCCCGAGTGCGGCCAGCCGGTGCCCGTACTCGATCATCGTCTCGAAGTCCATTGGCGGGATCAGGCGACCATTGCACAACGGCCAGTCGTCCCCGCAACCCATTCCGCTCCCGGTGATCCGTACGATGCCGCCGAACACGATGAGGGCGTATGTGGCGACGGCGGCGGCCGCGGCCAACCGTCCGAGGCGGATTCTATCGTTGCGGGTTGTCTCGTTCATGAATCAATTGGCGGAAGTCGGTACGCTGTTGGACGATCAACGGACAGGAGGGCGGGAAGATAGAGGTGGCTAACAAGGAGCGCCACGCGCGACGCGGGACCTCCCGCGCAGAAGATGGGCAAAAGGGCTCCTGGCGCGAGCGCCTCTCTCCGTTCGCGCTCAAAAAGCTCGCGCCGCTCGTCCGCGCGCACCGCGGGAAAATCGCCGTCGCGTCCGCCTCTCTGCTGTTCAGCACGGCGATCGGGCTGGCCTTCCCTCTGATCGTCCGCTTCCTGATGGACGCCGCGTTCGTCACGCGCAATTTGGCGAACCTGAACGCGATCGCGCTGGGTCTTCTCGGGCTGTTCGCGATCAAGAGCGTACTCAATTTTCTCGAGGTCTATCTGCTGGGATCGACGGGCGAGCACGTCATCGCCGGCCTGCGCACCGACCTCTACTCCCACCTTCTCGATCTCTCGCCAGGCTTCTTCACGGAGCGCAACTCGGGGGAGCTGACGAGCCGTCTGACCTCGGATTGCTCCACCCTCCAGGCGGTGCTCAGCCACCAGATGGCGGAGCTGGTCCGTCAGATCCTCTACCTAGTGGGCGGCCTGACCCTGCTCGCGGCCCTCCATCCGCAGCTCATGCTGACGACCGCCGCGGTCGCGCCGCTCGTGGTCGTGATCGCGATCTCCTTCGGTCGGTACGTACGGAGGAAATCGACCGAAGTACAGGACCGGATCGCCGATGCGAACGCGGCCGCCGAAGAGGCGCTCGGTCAGATCCCCATCGTCCAGAGCTTTGTCCGCGAGGAGTGGGAGGCCAAGCGCTACGACACCAGAATCGAAGCGTCCCTGCGGGCCGCCCTGAGCCGCGCCTGGGCCCGAGGCCTGTTCTTCGGCGTGCTCACTTTCGTCGCGTTCGGTGGCATTGTCGTCGTTTTGTGGCAGGGAGGACGCCTCGTCCTGGCAGGCCAGATCACTGCCGGTGAGCTCGTTTCGTTCCTGCTCTACGCGATCCAGATCGCCGGTTCGATCACGGCGCTCGCATCCCTCTGGAGCTCCTACCAGCAGGCGCAGGGCGCCGCCAGACGGGTTTTCGACCTCATGGAGGAACGGCCCGAGATCGCGGACATCCCGAGTCCCCAGCCCGTACCGGCCACCGCTCTCCCCGAGATCGAGTTCCGCGACGTGTGGTTCCGCTACGGGCCCGAGGAACCCTGGGCGCTGCGCGAAATGAGCGCCACGCTCCACGCCGGCGAGGTGGTGGCACTGGTCGGGCCCAGCGGAGCCGGCAAGTCGACGGTGGCCGCGCTTCTCCTGCGTTTCTGGGATCCGACCCGCGGCCAAATCACATGGAGCGGCCGCGACATCCGGCAGCTGACTCTCGCCGATGTGCGGGCGTCGATCGGTTTCGTTCCGCAGGAGCCGACGCTCTTCTCGGGCACCGTCCTCGAGAACATCATGTACGGCCGACCCGACGCGACGAAGGAGGAGGTGCACGAAGCGGCCCAAGCGGCCCACGCGTGGGAATTCATAGAGCGGTTGCCGAAAGGCTACGAAACGCTGGTCGGAGAGGGGGGCGTTCGCCTGTCTGGAGGCCAGCGCCAGCGCCTGGCGATCGCGCGAGTCGTTCTGAAGGCCCCTCGAATCCTCATTCTGGACGAGGCGACGAGCAGTCTGGACACGGAGAGCGAGCAGCTCGTGGAGGAGGCGCTGGCCACGTTGATGCAGGACCGGACGACGCTGATCATCGCGCACCGGCTCCGCACCGTACAGCGCTCGGACCGGCTCCTCGTACTGGAGGCGGGCAGCATCGTCGAGGAAGGGTCGCACGAGGAGCTCCTCCTGCAGGACGGCCTCTACTCCCGCTTGTACCGAGGGCAGCTCATCCTCGAGCCGGCGATGTGAGACTGCCGCGGCGCCGGTTCCGCGAGCCAGCGCTCCTTTCGCTCGCGGCTTCCCTCTCCGCCTTCTCCAACGCCCGCGCCGCTCAGGACGACCCGGCGGAGGCGCAGGCGGCCGCCGAAGCGGACACCATCGACGTCCGACCGGAAGTGGAGCTGGAAGAGCTTCGCGTCACGGTGACCCGCAGCCCGCGCGAATGGTCGCGAACGCCGTACGCCCTTTCCATCGTGAACAAGCGGCAAATCCAGCGGGCCGAACGGGCCGTTTCTCTCGATCAGGCTCTGCGAGGCGTTCCAGGGGTGACCGTCCAGAATCGGGAGAACTTCTCGCTGGGCGACCGGCTGATCGTGCGCGGAGCCGGGGCGCGTGCTCAGTTCGGCGTCCGCGGAATCATGATCCTCGCCGACGGCATTCCTCTCACGCTGCCGGATGGACAGGCCGTCCTCAGCAACCTCGCTCTGTTGGCGGCGGGGCGCGTCGAGGTGATCCGCGGTCCCGCATCCTCCCTGTACGGGAACGCCGCCGGAGGAGTGATCAGCTTTCGCACGGAAGACTTCGCGACCCCACCGGTGGCCGTTACGCCGCAGCTGGTGTTCGGCAGCTATGGCTATGCAACGGCTCGCCTGAAGGCGTCCGGAACGGCGGGGGCGACTAGCTACCTATTCGATTTCGAGGCGACGAACGCGACCGGGTTTCGCGAGTATGCCGCGGCCGACTTCTACCGCTTTTACCTGACCACCCGCACGGCGCTCGGCACGCGTTCGGAGCTGCGCGCCACGGGTAGCTTCTTCTCGATGCCGTTCGCCGAGAACCCGAGCTCTCTGAACGAGGAGGACGCACGCGAACGGCCGCGCTTCGTTCGGCCTTTCGTCATCGGTCAGGGGGCGGGCAAAGAGATTCAGCAGGGCCAGTTCGGACTCGCATTCGCCTCCGACCTGTCGGACAACGGCCGCCTCGAGATCGCGGGCTGGGGGCTCCTGCGGGATGTTTGGAATCCGATTCCCGGACGGATCATCTCGCTCTACCGATCCTCGGCCGGATTTCGGGCCAGCTATAACGGATCGACCCAAATCGGCGACCTGCCGTTCGGCTGGGTGCTCGGCACCGACCTGTCCTTCCTCGGAGACGATCGAGAGGAGTTCGAAAACCTGGGCGTCGCGGAGGATGGAGAGCGAGCCCAGGAGGGAGAGCCGCTCCTCGATCAGCGCGAAGAGGTCAACGCGCTCGGACCGTTTGTCGAGCTGACTTTCGCGCCTAGCTCGCGAGTCGGTCTGACGGCGGGCGGGCGGTTCGACTTCTACGATTTCCAGGTCACCGACCGCTTTCTCGGCGATGGCGACGACTCGGGCGAACGGACCTTCACACATTTCAGCCCGATGTTCGGCGTCGACGTGGCCGCATCGTCGTCGCTCAACCTGTACGCGAACGTGGCGACCGCCTTTCAGACGCCGACGACGAACGAGCTCTCCAACCAGCCATCGGGCGAGGGAGGGTTCAACCCGCTGCTCGAGCCGGAGACGACGGTCAGCTTTTCCGTCGGCGCCAAAGGGTCCCTGCCCGCGCCTCGCCTGACCTACGACTTCGCCTTCTACGTGGCGGACGTAACGGACGCCATTCTCCCTTTCCAGGGACCGGGCGAGGAGGTCTTCTTCCGGAATGCGGGCGAGGTCACCCGACGCGGAATCGAGCTTCAGGGGGTCTGGGTCGCCCTACCGGGCCTGGACGCCAGACTGGCCTACACGTACCAGAGCTTCATCTTCGGCGAGTTCGAGACGATCGAAGGCGACTTCGCGGGCAACCGGGAGCCCGGCGTGCCAATACATCAGCTGGACGTCGGTGTCGCCTATTCGTGGTCGGGTTGGCTGGCGGAAGGAAGGTTTCGCTGGCTGGACTCTTACCCGGTCAACGACGCGAATACGGCGCAGAATTGGGCCGCCGGAGTGTTTGACATGAGAATCTCGGCGGTAGCCAACCTGGGCCGGTGGGAGCTCCTGCCGTATTTGGGCGTCGACAACCTGTTCTCCACCCGCTGGAACGGCTCCGTAGTGCCGAACGCGTTCGGCGAACGCTTCTACGAACCGGCTTCCGACGCCTCTCTGTACGTCGGCGTCTCCGTACGGCTTCCCTCTGCGATCCAGACCTCGGCGTCCGCGAGCAGCGTCTCGCGGGTCTGAGGCCCGAGGTACTGCTTCCGCACGATCCCCTCGCGGTCGATCAACAGCGTATAGGGAAAGCCGATCGCCTTGAAGTGGCGGACAGCCTCATCGGTGCTCCCGAGCCAGATCGGGTAATCGATTCCGAACTCTGCAGCAAAGCTGCGGATGCTCTTCTCCGCACCGGAATCCACCGCAATGCTGACCACCGTGGCATCGCGTTCCAGCAACTCCTCCTGCAGCTCGACCAGCTCCGGGATCTCGCGCCGACAGGGCGGACACCATGTTCCCCAGAGGTTCAAGATGACGACCTTCCCGCGGTAGTCGTCGAGGGACGCGTCTCCGCCGTCGAGACTGGCGAATTGGGCACGCGGCGCTGGGAGATCGAGCCAAGCGGAACCTCTGGCTCCCTCGGGCCCTCCGGCCGAGCCGGCGAATCCGCCGGAAAGCGCGACGATGAACACCAGGATGCCGGCCAGCACCACGCCGGCCCCGATGAGTCCCCTCATCCTGCTGGATGTCGTTTCGGGCATTCTCTTCCTTTCAAGGCACTCGTCACGGATCCGTGGCTACACGCTCCGGCACCGAAAGTGCACAGATTTGGGCCGAGACGGCGCTTCCGCAAGCTGTGGCGCCCAATCGTCGTGCTTGGATAAGTGGGTATCGCACAAAGCGATACGGTTTCGGACACGTACTTGACGGTCGCTTTCGAGCGGTTATGTCGGACGGTGTTCGGAACCCGGGAAAACCGGGCAGGACGCCCGAATTCGACCAGGGCGAACATGGACGATTCAGTGGCGGTTGGCCAAAGTGATACGGGTCAGAACCTGAGCGTGGAATCGCTGCACGTCGACCATCTCCCAGGTCGGGTTCCGGCGAAGGCGCTGATCCTGAGCGTGTTCGCGCTCAGCGCGGCCGGGACCGGTAGTCTCCTGTGGCCCGACGCGATGGCGGACTATTCCGCGCTCATTTGGCTCCTCGCGATCATTCCGGCCTTCCTCTTCGCCTACTACCGTGGATGGAAGGGCGCCGCCACCTCTCTGGTCGCCGCGATGCTCCTTCTGGCCATCCTGGAGATCGGCTTCTCCCTTCTGCGCGGTGGAGACGTCGCCTGGTGGCTTGTCGGATCCGTGACGGCCGTGCTGATCGGGGTGAGCTTCGGAGCGGGCTTCGTGTCCGAGGCGCACCGACGAAAGACGGCGGACGCCCTGAAGCTGGCTTACGCGGATCCGCTGACCGGGCTACCCAATCGGCGTGTTCTGCAGATGTTCTTGAGGCGTGAGTTCGCGGCGACGACCCGCGGCCGTCCCTGCGCGATCGTCCTCCTTGACGTGGACCGCTTCAAGACGATCAACGACACCGAGGGACACCAGGCCGGAGACGATGTCCTCTGCGCGGTGGCCCAGGCTCTGGAAGAGAACACCCGCCGCTCGGACCTGAGTGGCCGGTTCGGCGGAGATGAGTTCCTCACGTTGCTCCCCGGCGCTGGTGTTCGCGGGGCGCTCGCTTTTGCCGAGCGGGTTCGAAGGTCGGTGGCCGAACGCTTCCAGGACTTTTCGGTGCCGGTCACGGTGAGCAGCGGTGTTGCCGTTTCCAACTCGTTCACCAAGACCGAGGACGACTTGCTGCAGGCGGCCGACATCGCCCTCTATTCGGCGAAGAGCGAGGGAGGAGATCGGAACGTAGTGTCCGGCCCGTGGTCGATGGAGGACGTGGACACGGAGAGCGCGGCCGCCGGCTAGAGCCCCCCTTTGCACGGACCATCCTGGTCCGACAAGATTCCAGTCATGAAGACGAGGCCCTGGTACCATCGAAGGCTCCCGTGCCTCCTCGCGCTGTTCTCGGCGGGTATCGCGGCGTGCAGCTCCGAGGGATCCGAGCCGGAAGAACGGTCGGTCGGTCATGCGCCGCCCGCCTCAGTCGGAGCCGTCTTCTCCGGCATCGATGAGCTTCCCTCGCCCGCGGGACCTGGTAGTGTCACTCCCTACCTGTCGCCGGGAGCCGATGGAGAGATCTATCTGAGCTGGCAGGAGCCTGTAGGCTCCGGTCACGCCATCCGGATGTCGGTTCTCCACGGGTCGTCATGGAGCGAGCCGCGAACCATCACGCACGGCGGAGACTTCTTCGTCAACTGGGCCGACTTCCCTTCTATCATAGAGCTTCCGGATGGGTCGCTGGCAGCACACTGGCTTCAGCGTGAAGGTCCTGGCACGTACGCGTATGGCGTCCGGATCTCTCGCTCCCTAGACGGTGGGCTCACCTGGAGCGAGCCGGTGACGCCCCACCTCGACGGCACGGAGACCGAGCACGGCTTCGTCTCCCTCTTCCCGGGAGACGCCGGTCGGCTGGCAGCGGTTTGGCTGGACGGGCGTGCCTTCGCCGAGGCGAAGAGCGCAGAGCGGCCGAGCGCTGCCGATTCCGACGGCGACCAGGCTGCGGAGAGGAACCGCGAGCCACCTGACGCGGACATGTCCCTGCGCTTCGCCGAGATCGGCCCTGGCGGCGAAATCACCTCCGAGTGGCTCCTCGATGCACGGGCCTGCGACTGCTGCCAGACCTCGGCCGCGCTCACCTCGTCCGGTCCGATCCTGGTCTACCGCGACCGCTCCGATACCGAGATCCGGGACATCTCGATCGTCCGGCACGTGAGTGGGGAGTGGACGGAGCCCGCGACCGTTCACCGGGACGGCTGGCACATCCCGGCCTGTCCGGTCAACGGGCCCGCCGCCTCGGCCCTCGATAAGGACGTGGTAGTCGCTTGGTTCACCGCTGCCGGAGAAGAGCCCAGGGTCCAGATCGCCTTCTCGGCCGACGCGGGAGCCAGCTTCGGTGAGCCTCTACGCATCGACGAGGGTGACGCCCTGGGCCGGGTAGACATCGCTTTGCTCCGGGATGGCTCGGCCCTCGTAACCTGGCTAGCGACGATCGGCGAGGGAGCCGCCGTGTTCGCGCGCCGGGTCAGAGCGGACGGGGCCATGAGCGATGTGGCGACCGCCGGTCAGACGGACGGAAACCGGTCCAGCGGTTTCCCCCGCATGGCCCTTCGGGAAGATGACGTGATCCTCGCCTGGACCGACACCGCCGGCGAAGGCGCGGTGCGAACCGCCGTCGCCACGCTGGCTGCCGAGTAGGCCCAGCCGATCCGGGGTGAGCTGCATCTCCGCTCCCCGATCCTTGATCTAATCCACCGACCCGAAACAGATGATCATTCAGCGTGAAGAGCTCTCCAAGAAGAGGAGGGTGGTCACCCGTTTCAATGAAACGTTTCGTCGGCGCGGCGGCGTTTCATGAAACATCGAGCAGGGGACCGGCTCCTTCGGCCATAGTCGGCTTATCTTCCCTACGATCAAGTACTTAAAGAACATCATGGTCTTTGCGACCTGCCGGCCCCGTCCGTGCCGAGTCCAACGGATGATGAAGATCTTTCCAGGCACGCCAGGAAAAGGAGCCGAACCATGATGAGCCCCAGACCATTGATCGCGATCGTAGCGGTCACCGCCTTCGGCTGCACGGACGGAGGGAAGCTGACCGAACCCACGTCGGAGCCCGATCTCACCAGCCCGAGCTTCGTCGTGTCCCCGCCCGGCAAAGGCGCCGGTAACGCGCGCACGAAGAGCTACGACGTGACCATCGAGAACCTGACGGGCGGGCAGCCCTTGACGCCGCCCGTCATCGCCACACACCGAAGGGCCACTCGAATCTTCAAGGTCGGACAGGCGGCCAGCTTCGAGCTCAAGGAGATAGCGGAGAACGGCAACGTGATGCCTCTCGTTGATGCGCTGTCGGCCAGCTCTCAGGTGGCGAGCGTTGTTGTCGCGGTAGCGGGTGCGCCGCCTCCGATTCTTCCGGGCGGCTCGGTGACGGTCTCCATCACTGCGACTCGTGGAGCCGAGTTCTTCTCGTTGGCCAGCATGCTGATCTGCACGAACGACGGATTTACCGGCGTGGACAGCCGGCTCCTTCCGCGGAAGGTGGGCGAAGCCCTGGTCCTGGAATCGGACGGCTATGATGCCGGCACGGAAATCAACACCGAGGACTTCGCGGACATCGTGCCTCCGTGCCCAGTGCTCACTGGTGTACCGAGCACGGATCCCGGCACGGGGGCGAGTGACCCGTTGCTGGCCGAGGGCGGCGTGATACGCCACCACCCCGGTATCCTTGGAGGAGATGACTTGATGCCTTTATTGCATGGCTGGACGGACCCCGTGGCCAAGATCACGATCACCCGCACGGGTTGAGTTCCGACGCCCCGGGGGAACCGGGGTCACTCGCCAGAGGCGAATGGCCCCGGTAGCTCCGGAGGTATAGCTTTCCGTGTTGCTCTGGCATCACCTGAATCTCACTGATCCGCGACACTCGGGCCCCCATGAGCATCTCTCTCTACCGGATCCTGCTCCTTCTGCTGACCGGCGTATTCGTCGTTGCGTTGGTGCCCGCCGGGATCGCGCTCGACCGCCGCCTGTCCTCGGAGCTGGAGCAAAAAGCGCGAGATGACCTCTCGATGGCTCCGAAGATCATGGCCGATCGCAACGCGACCGTGGGCGGCGCACTCATGATGCACGCCAAGGAGATGGCGCAGGCCGAGGGGCTGCCCTCGGCGCTCGCTGCCGCCGACACCGCCAGGGCCTCCCGGTTGGCGGAAGAGGCGCGAGTCGACGAGCTCGAGGAGATCATCCTCGTCGGGCCGGAAGGTGATAGCTGGGCCGGACCCGAGGTGGGAGCGACTCTCATCGAGCAGACGCGCCTCGGCCAAATGCCGGTTGCCTTCGTCACTGCCGTTGGACAGCCATTCGCGGTCTCCCTCGCTCCGGTCATGGAGGGCGACGCGTGGATGGGGGCTGCCGGGGTGGCCAGGGCTCTGGACGAGGCGTTTGCGGCCACGCTCGCTGGACTCACGCGAGCCGAAGTCGTGATCCTGGCCCCGGATGGCTCCGTGCCCGCCATGGCGGCCGCGGATTCGGCGCTGGGCGCCTCGGTAGCCGACTCTACGGAGGCATGGAAAGGCGACGGTGCCGTACACACCCTGGTCATGCCGGACGACCGGACGTATTGGGTCACGGCAGCGTCGCTGGACGAGGCAGGCACCGTTCTCTTCGCCACCGACGCGGCAGCCCGGTTGGCCGTGCTGCCGGCTCTCAGAAGAGGAGCCCTGATTGCGGGCGGGATCGCCCTGGGGTTGGCGCTCGTCATGGCGGCGTTCGCCGCCTCCTTGACGGTGCGTCCGGTTCGCACGCTAGCACGCGCCGCCGACCGGTTGGCGGAGGGCGACTTCGACGCACCGGTCGAAGGATCGATGATCCTCGAAGTGGACCGGGTCAGCGCCGCATTCCGCAACATGCGCCAGGCGCTCGCCACCAAGCTGGACGAGCTCGAGGCCGCCAACCGGGAGCTCCTGGATCGCCAGGAGAAGCTGAAGCAGCTGCAGGCGGAGATGATCCAAAGAGACCGGCTAGTGGCCAGTGGAAAACTGGTTACCGAGCTCGCGCACGAGATTCGAAACCCCGTCGCGAACGTCCGCAACTGCCTCGAAGTGATCCGCCGCCGGCTGGACGATGACGAGCTAAGGCAGTTCGCCGAGCTGGCGATGGGCGAGCTGCTGCGCCTGCACTCACTGGCGGAGCAGACGTTGGATCTGAACCGTCCGGTAGATCCGGAGGCGAGCACATGCGACCCCGATAGCGTGGTGCGGCTCGTACTGGAGCTCTTTCGAACGGGGGTGGAGAGCGGTGGAGTGGACATTCATACGGGTGGAAGTGCCGGTGGGGAGGCCGCAATCGCGCCCGACGCGTTGAAACAGGTCCTGCTGAACGTGTTGCAGAACGCCCGCGAGGCGATGCCCGAGGGTGGGGAGATCAGAGTCCACCTCGAGCGTCGCGACGGGATCATAGCGCTTGCAGTCGAGGATAGCGGTCCGGGGATCGCCCCGGACGTGCTTCCTCGGGTGTTCGATCCCTTCTTCACCACCAAGGGCGACGTGCATGGAGTGGGTCTCGGGCTGTTCGTCGCCGAGGGAATCGTCCGGCGGTACGGCGGTAGGTTGGTAGTCGCGAACCGAACGGACGTGGCCGGGGCGGCGTTGAGGATCGAGCTTCCTGCGGTCCGACCGGCGTCCGAGAGAGTTGGAGAGAAGCGAACGGGAGGCCTGGACTGAGAGCCACCGGCATGTCTCGCATTCTCATTGTGGACGACGACAAGGTGTTCCGGCTGTCGACGGCCGAGTTGCTGCGCCTGGACGGACACGAGGTCACGACGGCCTGTGACTCGGTCGAGGCCGGCGTGGCGCTCGACACGCGCGACTTCGATCTACTTCTGCTGGACCTTCGGATGCCTGGCACCGACGGACTCGGGCTCATCGAGGTTCTACGCCGGCGCGGTGAGCGAGCCCCTATCCTTATGATCAGTGGGTTTGGAACGATCGACTCCGCAGTCGACGCGCTGCAGCTCGGAGCCGACGACTTTCTGACCAAGCCCGTAGATCCCGACCTGCTAAGTCGCCGGGTGGCCGAGCTGCTCGAACGCCGACCACTGCCCGATGCCGGGAGGCATCGTCGGTGAAAGCCCGGCCATGGCGAAGGTGTTCGAGGCGATTCGTCAGGTTGCCCCGACCGAGACGACGGTGCTGGTCTTCGGCGAAACCGGAACCGGAAAAGAGCTCGTGGCCCATGCGCTGCACGATCTCTCTAGCCGATCGCGAGGTCCCTTCGTCCCAGTGAATTGCGCGGCATTGGCGGAGGGAGTGCTGGAATCCGAGCTCTTCGGCCATGTGCGCGGGGCCTTTACCGGGGCCGTCAAAGAAAAGCCTGGACTCTTTGCTGCCGCCGACAAGGGCACTGTTTTCCTGGACGAAGTGGGTGACATGAGCCTCCGGCTCCAGCAGCGGCTGCTGAGGGTTCTTCAGGAGCGAGAGGTAACCCCGATGGGAGGAGTGCGGCCGCGGCTCGTGAACGTGCGAGTCATCGCCGCGACCCATCGCGATCTACCTGCCGAAGTCGCGGCAGGACGATTCCGCGACGACCTGTACTATCGCCTGAACGTTTTTCCGATACGCCTTCCGCCGCTGCGCGAGCGACGAGCAGATGTCGCGCTCCTGATCGAAGCCGCTCTGTCGAGGCTTCGGGAGAGGTCCACCACCGAAGTGCCGCTGGCCGTTGCCCCGATGGCGCTCCGCCTTCTCCAGGAGCACGAATGGCCGGGAAATGTCAGGGAGCTGTTCAGCGTGGTCGAAAGAGCTGCGATTCGTGTGGAGGGTACCCGCATCGAGGTTCAGCACCTTCCACGTGAGCTGCGCACTTCCGCACCCGAGACGGACGCCAGGCCGGCAGTTGGCAAGGGGAAGCGATACCGAACAGGCTCGGATAGCTCGGACGAGCGAGCCGCGATCCGGGCGGCGCTGGAGGAGTCGAACGGCATCCGGGCAAGAGCCGCCGAGCTCCTGGGAATGAGCAGGACCACTCTGTGGCGCAAGATGCGGGAGTATGGCTTGGGTCCCTGACTCGCGCCGAGCGGTGCCCCGCCTTCCGCGCGACGGCGGCCCTAAGCGGTAACCAGCTCCGGTTCGGGCTGCGGCTCCGGTTTTGTTCGGCCCTCCCGAGTGTCCTCGCCCGCCTCGAGCTCCTCCTCGCGGTGCCGTAGGTGACGCCTGAGGAAGGTCGCGAGATCGTCGGTGAGCGAATGCATGACCGGAACCATGATCAGCGTCAAGAACGTCGCGAAGGTGAGCCCGGCGATAACGGCGATCGCCATCGGACCCCACCACGCGGCCTGCTCGCCGCCCCAGAAGAGGTTCGGGTTCAGGCCGGTGAACAAGCCGTTGAAGTCGAAGTTCAGACCGATCGCCAATGGGGTGAGGCCCATCACGGTCGTGATCGCGGTGAGCATCACCGGCCGGAAACGGGTCAGGCCACCGACGACGAGCGACTCGTGCTCGCCGAGGCCGTCTCGCTTCCGGAGGACCCCGATGTAGTCCACGAGGACGATCGCGTTGTTCACCACCACACCGGCAAGGCTGATCACGCCCACGCCGGTCATGATGATGCCGAACGGCATGCGGAAGACGAGCAACCCCAACAAGACGCCGACCGTGGACAAAAGGACCGAGCTCAAGATGATCACAGGCCTGAGCACCGAGTCGAACTGCGAGACGAGGATCAAGGCGATCAGCATCAGCGCCATCAAGAAGGCGCCGAACAGGAAGGCCTGCGATTCCTCCTGGTCCTCCTGCTGCCCGGTGTACTGCAGGAGATACCCGGCCGGCAGCGAGCCTTCGAAGCCGGCCAGCTCCGTGCGCACTTCCTCCAGCACCGCGTTGGCGTTGTAGCCCGAGCGCACGTCGGCGGAGATCGTGGCCACCCGCTCGAGGTCCTTGCGGTTGATCCCGCTGTAGCTCTCGTCGACCCGCCAGTCGGCCACGGATGACAGCGGGATCTGCCTCCCTTCCTCCGTCACGACTGTCAGATCGGACAGCGCATCCAGATGATCGCGATACCGGGGCGCGAGGCGCACGACGATGTCGTACTCCTCCTCTCCGTAGCGGAACTCGGAGACCTCCGTGCCGAGGATCGCGCTCCGAACCGTGGCCCCTATCTCGGCCGTGCTGAGGCCGAAGAGCGCTGCCCGCTCCCGGTCCACGTCGATCCGGAGCTCCGGCCGTGCATCCGCCAGATCGCTCTCCAGTCCTTCGAGCTTCCGAGCGACGGGAGCGTTGGCCAGCAGCCGGTAAGCATCGGCCGCCAAGCGCTGGAGGATTGTCTCGTCCTCACCCGCGATCTCGATGTTGACCGGCGGACCCGAGCCGGGGCCGTCCTGCGGCTTCTCGACGGTGATCTCGGCCCCTGCCACACCCTTGCCGACGGTGTTCCGCATCAGCTCGAGCGACTCGAACGAGTCGCGCTCCCGAACCTCGAAGTCGACGAAGTTGACCGCGATCGTTCCCTCATCGGCCCCGGACCCCTGGCTCCCGCTCGAGCCCACCGTGGAGACGACGGACTCGAAGTCGCCGGTAACTGGCAGCTCGGCCAGCTCACCTTCTACCTGCCGGACGACCTCGTCCGTGGCCTCGGCTCGGGTGCCCGGCGGCATCTCCACCTGCACGTAGACGGTCTCCGGAGGTATGTCCTCGGGAAAGAACTCGATCCCCGCGTTGAACATCCCGAAGAGCAGAACCGAGCCTACCAGCACCGCGCCCATCCCGGCCGTGACCCGAAACCGGTGCGCGAGCGCCCAGCGCAGCGCGCGCTCGTATCGCCGAATGACCGCCGGAAGGGCGGACTCCTGGAACCAGTGGCCGACTCGGCGGAGCACCCAGTGGTGGAGTGCCCAGAGCAGCCCGACGGTCACGGTCAGCGTGATGGCTGCGAACGGCGCGCTGAGAACCGCGATCAGCAAGGCGATCGCTGCCGCGCCGATCAGCGTCCAGCGAGCGGCCGGCGTGAGCCCGGGCGCCGTATCCCCATCCAGCTTCATGAAGAGCGAGCAGACGGTCGGGTTTACGACGAGGCCCACGAAAAGCGAGGCGCTAAGCGTGATGATCAGCGTGAGCGGCAGGTAGGCCATGAACTCGCCGATGATCCCCGGCCAGAAGGCCATGGGCGCGAAGGCGGCCAGCGTGGTTCCGGTTGCCGCCATGACCGGCATCGCCACCTCGGCCGTGGCCAGCTTGGCGGCATCTCTCCGGTCGTGACCGTGCTCCATGAAGCGGTAGATGTTCTCCACCACGACGATCGCGTTGTCCACCAGCATCCCGAGAGCCAGGATCAGGCTGAACAGGACGACCATGTTCATGCTGAACCCGATCAGCTGCATGACGCTGAACGAGAGCAGCATCGAGAGCGGAATCGCGATGCCCACGAAAGAGGCGTTGGCGATCCCGAGGAAGAACAGCAGCACCGCAACGACGAGAATCAGCCCGGAGATGATGTTGTTCTCCAGGTTGGAGACCATCGAGCGGATCTCCTCGGACTGGTCCGAGGTGATCTTCACGACCGTCGTCGCCGGGAGTCCGGGCTCCGCCTCTCGTATCACGCGCTTCACGGCGTCGGACGTTTCGATGATGTTCTGACCGGTACGCTTCACGATGCCGAGCGTGACGACCGAGTTGCCGTCGAGCCTCGCAAAGCTGTCTCGGTCCTTGAACCCGAACTCGACATCGGCGATGTCGCGCACATACACGGGTCGGTTACCCGGCGCCCAGACGACGATGTCCTGGATCGGCGCCGTCTCCTCGAACTCGCCTGGGACGCGCACCAGATACTCACGCTCTCCCACGTCGATCGTGCCGCCCGGGATCGTCAGGTTCTCCTCCCGGATCGCCTCGATCACATCGTCGAAGGCGAGGCCGTAGAACTGCAGCTTTGCCAGGTCGACGTTGACCTGAACCTCGCGCTCCACGCCTCCCGACAGAGTGACCTCGAGAACGGAGGGGATGAGCTCGATCGTTTCCTGTAGATCCTCCGCCACCTCCTTGAGGCGTCTCAGGCTGTATTCGCCCGCCACGTTCACCTGCATGATCGGGAACTCGGAGAGGTTGAACTCGAGGATCATCGGCTCCTCGGCCGCCGCCGGGATCTCGGGCTTGGCGATGTCGACCCGCTCCCTCACCAGCTGGAGAGCCTCGGTCATGTCCATGCCCGCCGTGAACTCGATGAGGATGCTCGAATAGCCTTCGACCGATGTGGACGTGATCTCCTGCACGTCCGCGATCTCGTTGAGCTCCTCCTCGAGCGGCCGCGTGATCAGCGTCTCGACGTCCTCCGGCGCGACGCCAGAGTACATGGTGTTCACCGCCACGAACGGAACGGTGATCTCGGGCATCGACTCCTTCGGGATCCGGAAATAGGAGACGAGTCCCCCAAGTATGATGATGGCCGTGAGGACGAGGACGCTCGTCGGATGGTCTACGGCAAGGGACGTGAGCCAGAAGCGCTTGTAGCGCTTCGTGTCGCGCGGCCTCCGCCCGCTCTCGTTATCCCCGTCTGAGGGGGGAGCTCCGTTTCCCGCCGCGCCGTTGCCTCCGGCGCCGGTGGCCCTCCTTTTCGAGCCCCTCATCCGTCAGAGCGATCCGAGCTCTCGATCAGCCGGACCCGGTCTCCAGGATCCACCTGCTGCTGGCCACGCACGATGACCCGATCGCCGGCCGCGAGCCCGCTCTCGATCACGACCGAGTTCGCCGCGGACGGACCCAGCTCGGCTCGTCGCGCTGCGGCCTCCAGTTCACCCTCTACTTCTCTGACGACGAGAATCTGATACCCGTCCTCTACTCGGAGCAGCGCGTCCTGCGGGACTATCAGCACACCCTCGAGCGCCCGGGTGGGCAGCTCGACGGCCGCCACCATCTGCGGCTTGATCAGCTGGTCGGGGTTCTCCAGCAGGATCTCGATCTCGAACGTCCGGCTCTCGGGCTCGACCGCCGTGGCCACGAAAGCGATCTCGCCCTCGAACACGCGGCCGGGGAACAGGTCGAGCCGGATCTCTGCCAGCCCGCCGGCTCGCACGTCGGCCGCGTACCTCTCCGGCACGCCGCCGATCACCTTGACCTGGCTGGCGTCGATGATGCGGCCGATCTGATCTCCCGACCCCACCATCTCTCCGGCGTCCACGTAACGCGCATCGAATATGCCGCCCACGGGAGCCCTGACCGTCGTACGCTCGAGCCGGGCGCGGAGGGCGCCAGCCCGAGCCGCCGCCGCGTCGGCCTGCGCCTCGGCCGCCACGAACTCGGCCTCCGTCCCGATCCCCTCATCGCGGAAGAGACGCTGACGACGCTCGTAGTTGTCCCGCGCGGCCCTGGCCGTGGCCTCGGCCTCGGCGACCTGCGCCTGCAGCACGCGATCGCCGATCTTGGCGATCGCCTGCCCTCGGCTCACCCGCTGGCCTTTTTCCACGAAGAAGCGCTGGATGACGCCATCCTCTTCCGCGCTCAGCGTGACGTCGTGCAACGCATCGACCGCACCGACCAGCCGGACCGTGGAAGCGAAATCGGATGGCTGTACCTCGATGACCTCCACGTTTACCGTACGGCGGTAGGCATCGTCGGCTGGCGAATCCTGCACCGGCTCTTCCGCCTGCCCCCGGCCGCACGCGGCGGCCGCGAGACCCACGGCGACCGGCAGGGCGAATCGCAACGCGCTCGAGCGGTTCCCGAAGCCGTTCGCTCTCTCTCTAGCTCGCTCTATCGTCGACATTTCTTCTGTTTCCCCTTGATCCGTTCCGCCCCGTCCCACCGACGCCCGAAGCGTCGTTCGCAGTATTGACTGTCGGATCGCCTGACCCGTTACGGGGCTTGAGGCCCTCGGCCAGGAATTCTCCGAACAGCTCGAACAACCTCTCGCCCGTCATGCCGTCTTCGGCCCAGTCGTGATCGCCGCAGGAGCACTCGCTCGAGAAGTCGCAGGCGAGCGACAGCGTGGCGAGGCCGTGCACCGAGCTCCACATGTACAGCGCGATCAGGTCCGGATCCGCGTCGCGCATCTGGCCGGCGGCAATCGCGTCGGCCACGCTCTCGCGGAGGATTCGGTAGCCGCCCCCGCCGGGAAGCTGTTCGATCTCGCGTGGATCCTCCGGCTGAATCGTGAACATGATCTTGAAGTACTGCTCGTTTTCTCTGGAAAACCGCAGGTACGCCGCGCCTAGCGCCTGGAGCCGGTCGAAACCGCTGCTCGGCACGCCTTCCAGCGCTCGCCACAGGTAGCTCTCGAAGCGACGGAAGCCCCGGGCAACCACTCGATCGACCAGCGCCTGTTTGTTGTCGAAATAGTTGTATAGCGCCGTTGCGCTCAGGCCGACGCGTGCCGCTACAGCCCGCATGGAGAGTGCATCGAGTCCATCCTCAGCGAGGATGTCCCTGGCGGCGTCGAGAATCGACGCTTCGGTCTCGGCGGCGCGCAGCGGATCTGCGAGTTTCGGCATCTGTCTTCGCCCCTCGTTGGATCGGAGGCGAGCCGTATGCAGCCCGCTTCCTCCCTTGGGACTACGGTGTTGGCGCGCCCGGAGTTTCCGGCTTCCGGGAACCCATGAACAGCGTTAAGTTAACGCCGTTAAGTTAACAGTGTCAAGTATTGCTTTGCAGGTAGGCTAGGGAGCGTCCGGGCCGTGCCCGCCTCCGCCCGGGGTGTGGATCTCGATCACATCGCCGGCCAGGAGATCGAAGCAGGCCTTACCGGGGATCTCCATCTCCACCCCATCCCGCAGGATCGCGTTGCGGCCGATCTTCCCGTCCTCCCCTCCGCTCAGTCCGTAGGGCGCGGTGCGCCGCCGATCCGACAGGATGCACGCGCGGGCCGGCTGGAGCACCTGGATGTCACGGCGGATCCCATCCCCTCCGCGGTGGCGGCCAATTCCCCCCGAGCCCCTTCGGATCTCGTAGCGCAGGATGCGGAGCGGATACGCGTACTCCAGCGCCTCGGCCGGGGTGTTCAGCGTGTTCGTCATATGGGTGTGCGTAGCGGTCGCGCCATCCACGTGGCGGCTCGCGCCGGCTCCACCAGCGATCGTCTCGTAGTACGCGTACGGTCGGTTTCGGGAGGAGTCCCACCCTCCCACCGTCACGTTGTTCATCGTACCCTGACTGGCCGCCGGAATCCGGTCGGGAATCGCTCGCGCGAGGGCGCCGAGGATCACGTCGGTGATCCTTTGGGAAGTCTCCACGTTCCCGGCCGCCACGGCCGCCGGCGGACGCGGGTTGACCAGGGTGCCTTCCGGCGCCTTCACTCGAATCGGCCGCAGAAGCCCCCCGTTGGACGGGACATCTTCGCCGAGCAGGGCTCGAAAGACGTAGAAAGACGCCGAGACGGCCACCGCGAAGGGGGCGTTTACGCTGCTCGGCCGTTGGGGACTCGTCCCGGTAAAATCGATCTCGGCTTCCTCGCCGTCGATGACCACCGTCACCGCTATCGGCACCGGCTCCTCGCCGACGCCGTCGTCGTCCAGGGCATCTTCGAACTCGTACCGGCCATCGGGCAGCGATGCGAGAAACGCACGCGCGACCCTCTCCGAGTAGTCCGCCAGCTCGCGCATGTGGTGCTCTAACTCGCGCCTGCCATAGCGATCGGCCATCTCACGGAGCCGCCGCCCTCCCCTTCGCACCGAGGCCAGCTGGGCGCGCAGGTCACCTGCCCGCTCCTCGGGAGTTCGTACGCTTTCGAGGATCTCGTCCAGCAGCGGCTGCTGCAGCGCACCGTCTTTGACGAGATGGCGCGGAGGAATCACGACCCCTTCCTCGGACAGCTCGGCGGCCAGTCCCATGGATCCGGGCGTCGCTCCACCCACATCGGCGTGATGGGCCCGATTCGCTACGTATCCGAGCGGCCGGCCGTTGGAGCCCCCGAAGACGGGAGCGACCACCGTGATATCTGGAAGATGCGTACCTCCGCGATAGGGATCGTTCAGGATCCCGACATCGTCGGGGCCAAGCTCGAGGGCCTCCACGCAGGCCGCCACCGAGAGGGGCATCGAGCCCAAATGAACCGGGATATGGGCGGCGAGGGCGACCATCTCCGCTGCCGGATCGAAGAGGGCACAGGAGTAGTCTCGCCTTTCCTTGATGTTGGGTGAGAACGCCGAGCGCCGGAGCACCGCGCCCATCTCCTCGGCCACCGAGGCGAAGAGGTGCCGGAATACTTCCAGGCGAACCGGGTCGACGGCGCTCACGAGGCCGATCCGACTTCGATCACCAGGTTGCCGAACGAATCCACCGTGGCCTCGTCGGGCGAGCCGATCCAAACGGTCGTGTCTTCGGCGGCAACGACGGCCGGCCCGGCGAAGCGGTTCCCTGCACCCAGGTAACCATGACCCAAGACCGGCACCTCTCGCGTGTCGAGGGCCAGCGCTCGCTCGGCTTCGTCGCCTACCACCACCTCCCGCAGCTCGAGCGCCCGTGGAACGACTCCATCGGAGGGGCCCGCCGCCCGAAGCGGCGGTGCTTCGACCCTCCCCACAGCCCGCAACCGCAGGTTCACGATCTCGACCGGAGCACTCGGATCCGAGTGGCCGTAGAGGCGCTCGTGCTCGGCGTGAAAGCGGGAGATGAAATCCGGAGCGAGCGGCACCGCGATCTCGAACGCCTGACCCGCGTAGCGAAGGTCGAGCTCAGGTAGAACGTCGATCCCCTGCGCAGGGAGACCCTCACGCTCGACCTCGTCTCGGCCTCGCTCCTCCAGTTCGCGGGCGGCAGCCCGGAGGTCCGAGAACGACGTGTCGCCCGGGACCATCGTGGTGCGGACGTAGTCCTTCACGATGTCGGCGGCGAGCATGCCATACGCGGACAACACCGAGGCCGATGGCGTGACGATCACCTCTCGAATGCCGAGAGAGCGGGCCAGATCGCAGGCGTGCAGCCCTCCGGCTCCGCCGAAAGAGACGAGAGAAAAGTCCCTCGGATCGTGGCCACGCTCCACGGTGATCGCCCTGAGCGCGCGTTCCATCCTCGCGTTCGCCACCCGCACGACGCCGAGCGCCGCCGCGCGGGCGACGTCCGCCTGTTGTCGACCGTCTGCGGCAAACCCGACATCGGCTCCCAGTCGGCCGAGAGCCGTCCACGCGCTGGCCTCGTCGAGCGCGTAGTCGCCTCCGAGAAACCGATCGGGGGGGAGCCTTCCGAGGACGACGTTCGCATCGGTGACAGTCGCCTGGATCCCCCCACGCCCGTAACAAGCCGGTCCGGGCTCCGCCCCGGCGCTCTCCGGACCGACGCGCAGGGCTCCACCCGCGTCCACCCTTGCAATCGAGCCGCCACCCGAGCCGACGGTATGGATGTCCACGATCGGAATGCGGATCGGAAGGCCGGCCACCGAGCCCTCGGAGGTGGCCGGGATGCCGCCGTCGAGCAACGTGACATCGGTGGATGTCCCGCCCATGTCGAACCCGATGACCCGCTCGGTGCCGGCCGCCCTGGCCACCCGCAGCGCCCCGACCGCACCAGCGGCAGGTCCCGACAGAATCGAGCGAACCGCCTCGCGCCGTGCCGTCCGGACGCCGGCGCTGCCGCCATTCGACATCATGACCCGCAGCGGCGTGGCGCCGATGCCTTCCTCCAAGCGGAGCAGGTAGCGATCGAGAATCGGCGAGACGTACGCATTGATGGCGGTCGTGCTAGCCCGCTCGTACTCCCTGAACTCGGGCAGCACCTCCGACGAGAGCGACACGTGCAGGCCGGCTTCCGCGAGCATCTCGCCAATCCGCTGTTCGTGTTCCGGCCGGACGAACGAGAAGAGCAAGCACACGGCGACCGACTCGACGCCGAGCCGCCGCAGCCGGTCCGCCACGGCGACGATAGCCGCCTCGTCCAGTGGAACCAGAACCTCGCCGGAGGAATCGACGCGTTCCTTTGCCTCGAACGACAGCTCGGGCGGCACCACCGGTGGCGGTCGCCGCGAGTCGAAATCGAACAGATCGGGCCGGTTCTGGCGCCCGATCGCCAGTAGGTCGCGGAAGCCCTCGGTCGTCACGAGCGCCGTCCGGGCGCCGGTGCGCTCCAGCACGGCGTTCGTCGCTACAGTGGATCCGTGAACGATCTCGCCCGGAACAGCATTGCCCGCCGGATCGACCTCCCTGAGTAGGCGGGCGAGCCCTTCCAGCACGCCGCGCGACGGATCCGCCGGGGTGGAGAAGACCTTGCACCGGTGGATCGCGCCCGATTCGCCGGCGGCGACGAGGTCCGTAAAGGTACCGCCAACGTCGATCCCGACCCTGAGGCTCTCCGGCATCACCTCTGCCGATCGTGTGTTCTGGCTTTGACTGGCTTCATCTCAGAGGCAGATAATAGGCGCTCGTTAGAAGCGCCCACACCTCTTGTAGAATGAGACGGCGGCATGGGGAAGATCACGCTGCGAGCGCCCGCCGATTTCGGCTTTCTGCCGACGGTCTATTCGCACGGCTGGTTCCAATGCCCACCGTTCTACTGGGACGCGGAAAGGAAGGCGCTTACGCGGATCTCGCGTGCCGCCGAAGGGCAGCCGATGATCCTCCGCGTCCTGGGGCCGAAAAGGGGCTCGCTCGAGGTGCGTGCTGTCGTGGACCAGGCGCTGTCGGAAGCGGATCGGCTGCTGCTGCGGGCGAAGGTCCGACACGTCTTCCAGCTCGACCATGACATCAGCGGGTTCCACGAGCTCTGCCGGAAACACGAGCATCTCGCGGCCGTGCCCGAGCTCGGGGCCGGCCGTTTCCTGCGCTGCCCAACGGTTTGGGAGGAGCTGGTGAAGGCGATTTGCGGGACCAACGTCCAGTGGCCTCAGGCCGTCCGGATGATCTCCCACATCGCGGAGCTCGGCGAGCCGGTCGCCGGATACCACGCCTGGCCCATGCCGGACCGGATACTCGAGATCGGCGAGGCCGGGCTACGAGAGCGCTGCCGGGTCGGCTACCGGGCCCCGTACATCGTGGAGCTGGCACGCACGCTGTCGGACGGCAGTCTGGACCTCGGCCCGATCGAGCGACCGGAGTTGGAGCCCCTGGATCTGCGAAAGGCGTTCCTGTCGATCAAGGGCATCGGCAAGGCGACGGCGGACTACCTCATGATTCTGAACGGCTTCGCCGACCGGCTCTCGATCGACAGCGCGGTTTACGCCTACGTCACCGACCGGCATTTCGGCGGACGTCGACCTTCCGCGGCGGAGATCGAAAAGCTGTACGAACCGTACGGGGAGTGGCGGGCGCTCGCCTACTGGTTCGAGGCGCTGCAGGAGTGGTGGTGGGGGCCGGCCGAGTTCGACTTCGGACCGGACCCCCAACCGAACTGATTCGGTTCGCGCGCTACGGCGTGCTGTACAAGATGTCGCTCGGTCTGAGAACCAGCCGCAGCCTACGGTTCTTCTCCCTGCCTTCTGCGGTGCTGTTGCTCGCCAGCGGGTCGTTCTCGGCTCGACCGATCGCCCAGAAGCGAGACGACGCGAGCCCCTCGCCGATCATGTAGCGAACGGCCATCGCCGACCTGGCGGACGAGAGCTCCCAGTTGGTGGGATAACTTTGGGCGAGATTGCCCATCGGGTTCTGGCTGTCCGTGTACCCGGTGACGAAAACGAGGTAGTCGTTCCCCCTGAGGTACTCCACCAGCTTGAGGCCGAACTCACGGCCCTCACCGTGCAGGTTGACCGAGCCCGATTCGAAGAGGAGGTCGCTCGGGATCTCGATCTCGATTCCATCGCGGAGAAGCTCCATCTCCAGGCTGGCGGACTCCATCTCCTCGCTGAAGAGGTTCTGGAGGCTGTCGTACTGGGCCTGAAGCTGCTGGTTGGCCACCTGCAGAGAATCGCCGCGGGCTACGGCGGCGTTGTACTCGCTCTTCGACGCGCAGCCACCAAACGTAGCGACGACCACCGCGAGCGTCGTGATGTAGGGGACGGCCCGGGATAGGGCACGCATGGCAAGGGCTCCTTCCGTTGGAATCAAGTCATCCAGATGGATGACCGTCTGATCGTTTAGGGGGGACACGGCCACATTAGTCGGCCGGACCGGCACCAGCAAGCCGGGCAGCCGAGGCTCACCTGTCTCGAATCGGCCGCCCGTTTCACGCCGAGCCGCGGCATGCGTTCTAGGTGGGACGGAAGGTAAGTTGGAGACGTGGAACCCCGTAGGGTGATGAGGAGACGGCATGAGCGGTCTAGCGCCGAAGGGCGGAGGCGGAGAATTGGGTGGCGGTGAGCGGGCGGAGTCGCCTCGTCGGCTCACGCTCGTCGCGGCGTTCGCTGCAGTCTATCTCATTTGGGGTTCCACGTATCTGGCGATTCGCTTCGCTATCGAGACGATGCCGCCGTTTCTCATGGCCGGCGTTCGCTTCACGATCGCCGGGGGGATCCTCTACGCTGCGGCCCGCGCTCTCGGAGCGCGAGGGCCGACCCGCCGGCACTGGAAGTCGGCCCTCGTAATCGGCGGCTTTCTCTTGTTGGGCGGAAACGGCGGCGTAGTGTGGGCGGAGCAGACGGTTCCCTCCGGGCTCACCGCGCTGATCGTGGCGATCGTGCCGCTCTGGATGGTTCTCTTCGACTGGCTGCGGGGATCGGGCACTCGGCCCGGAGCCGGGGTGGCACTCGGCCTACTCCTCGGTTTCATCGGCGTCGGCCTGCTGGTCGGTCCGAACGGCCTCGGGGAGGGCGCGCGAATCGACCCGCTAGGCGCTGGAGTGGTCGTACTGGCTTCGGTGCTATGGGCAGCCGGCTCGATCTACGCACGGCATGCTCGCCTGCCGGAGTCACAGCCTCTCGCCACCGGGATGGAGATGCTCGCCGGAGGCGCGCTGCTTCTCATCGCCGGAACCGGTTTCGGAGAGATCGGTCGGGTAGATCTGGCCGCGATCTCGACGCGCTCGACCCTGGCCCTCCTCTACCTCATCGTGTTCGGCGCGATCATCGCCTTCACGGCGTACGTCTGGCTGCTGCGGGTGACCACGCCGGCCCGCGCCGCCACCTACGCCTATGTGAACCCGGTGGTTGCGGTAGTTCTCGGGTGGTCGCTGGCCAGCGAGCCGCTCGGCCCACGGGTGCTTCTCGCGGCCGCGATGATCGTGGGCGCCGTGGTCCTCATCGTGGGCCGGCCGGCTCGTAGAGCGAAGCCGCTTGCCGCTCCCGATGACACGGACCGCCTCATATCCTCGCCCCTACCGGCATCGGCCGAAGCGGCCGCCCCCTGACCGCCGGATCGGGCTAGGCGGCCCCGAGCACTCGCAGGAGGGTCCGGACGGCAAGGCCGAGCGCAACTAGTACGACCGCGAAGCCGGCGACATTCATCCATCGTCCGTTCACCCACCGCCCCATCCGCGTCCGATCGTTGACCACGATCAGCAGGAAGAGCGCGACGGCCGGCAACATGAGACCGTTCGCCACCTGAGCGAAGAGAATCAGGGATACCGGCCGGAAGCCGGCGGCCGCGAAGATCGCCCCGATCCCGAGCACGACCAGCCAGACCGCGCGCGCCGGCACGCCTCGGATGCTCGGGTCCCAACCGAGTGTGCCGGTCACGGCGTACGCGGCAGCCAGCGGCGCCGTAACGGCCGAGGAAAGTCCGGCCGCGAGGAGACCGGCAGCGAAGAAGACACGCGCCCAGCCACCGAGCAGCGGCTCGAGCTGCACGGCCATGTCGGCCGCCGTGGAGATCTGGGCACCCCCTGTGGCACCGGCAGCCGTCACGACGATCGCCATGCTTACGACCCCGCCCAGGAGAATGGAGAACGCCGCATCCCGGCGGGCCGCCGGCAGCCCTTCCGGGCCCGACCAGCGCTCTCCCACCGCGGTCGCGTGGAGAAACAGGTTGTAGGGCACGACCGTCGTGCCGATCAATCCCATGACCAGGAAGAGATCACGGCCACCCGGCAGCCGAGGTACGAACAAACCCTTCAGGAGGCTCGCCGGCCCCGGCGAGAGGATCACGGCCGTAGACAGAAACGCGACGGCCATCACGGCGACAAGCCCCACAAGAACGCGCTCGACGAGCCGGTACCTGCCGCCCCACAACAGCCCGAGAGCCACGACGGCCAGTCCGATCACCGCGGCACGTGTCGTCGCGCCGAAAAGCGCCCCCGCGCCCAACGCTCCACCAACCAGATTCCCGGCCTCGAACGCCGCATTCCCCACTCCGACCGCAGCGAGCACGAGGCCGACCGCCATGAGGCGTGACAGCGGACCGACGAACCGGTGGCGGATCGCATCCCCGAGGCCCGACCCGGTCACCAGGCCGAGCCGAGCCGCCATCTCCTGCAGGATGAGCGTCGCCAGCACGGAGAAGAGGAGCGCCCAGAGCAGCGAGACGCCGTGCTCCGCACCAGTAAGAGTCGCCGTCGTCACCGTGCCTGGACCGATGAACGCGGCCGCGACGACGGCCCCGGGGCCGACGTTTCTGAACGGGTTGCGGGCTTTCACGCCGACGGCTCTTTCCGACTCATCGTGTCTCCTTCACATTCCCGCTCCGCTGAGGCAACCAGGGAGGCGCTAGCTGAGCAGGCCCCTCATCGCGTAGGCGATACCTATTCCCAGGTAGTTTCCCACCGCATAGCCAAGCAGCCCAACCGCCATCCCCGGAAGCAACAGCGCCGGCCACTTTCGAGCGATCGCGAGGGCCATGGCAGTCGTCGGGCCTCCGATGGCAGCCTGCGACGCAACGGAGAGCGTGGCGGCATCCAGTCTCACCATTCTCCCCACCCCATAGAGGAGAAGGCCGTGCACGCCCACGGCGATGACCATGAGGTACAGCACCTCGGGTCCCACGACCGCGATCTCCGAGACGCGGGCTCCGATTCCGATGACCGCAAAGAAAAGATGAAGAGCCACCGTGCCCAGCAGCATGGAGCCGGAGAGCTGCCGGATCGGCCGCAGTTGGCCGGCGGCAAGGGCCAGAGTCGTCAGCCAGAGGACTGCGGGGACCGCGGGCGTCACCGCCGCCAGTCGCTCCGAGGCCCAGACCAGGACGAGGCCGAGAGCGAGCAGGATGCTGAAATCCACGGCCTGCAGGCGATCTCCTCCGAAGAGCGCCGGCTCCGCCAGATCGGGCTTCTCGGCTACGTCACGCCGGGAGAGCCAAAGGGGAATGAGCAGCGTGGCCCCGAGCCACACGGCGGTCACCAGATTATCGGCCGCGGCCGCCGCGGCGAAGGTAGACGGCGACAACCCGACCTCCCGTCCGACCGCGACGAAGTTCAGCCCTCCGCCCGAATAGGTGCCCGTCGTGACCCCGGCCAGCTTCCAGGCCTCATCACCGAAAGAGCCGGCCAGCACCGAAGATCCGACTACCACCCCCACGACGGTCCCCGTCACGCCTATGGCGAATGCGCCCAGCATGCGCGGACCCGCGTCCTTCAGGTCGCCGAGCCGCACCGAGATCAGGAGCCAGGCGATGGCCAGCGAGGTGACGGGACCGAAGATGCCGTCGTAGACCGCCGAGCTCTCGGGGACGAGGCCGAGGTTGGAGAGGGCTGCGCCGAAGATGATCGCGAGCAGGGTGGCGCTGACTTTACGGGCCCACGGATAGCAAGCCTCGAGCCAGAAGGCGAGCGCGGTGACCGCGGCGATCGCGGCCGCGAGTGCGATCGGCTCGCGGATCACGTTACATCTTGTCTACGATCGCCTGCCCGAACTCGCTCGTCTTCAACAGCGTCGCGCCCTCCATGAGCCGCTCGAAATCGTACGTGACCCGCTTCTCGGCGATCGTCCGCTCGAGTCCGCTGATGATGAGATCGGCCGCCTCATCCCACCCCAGATACCGGAACATCATCTCGCCCGAGAGGATAAGCGAGCTCGGGTTGACCTTGTCCTGGCCCGCGTACTTGGGCGCCGTGCCGTGGGTGGCCTCGAACAGCGCGTGTCCCGTCTCGTAATTGATGTTCGCGCCGGGCGCGATGCCGATACCGCCCACCTGCGCTGCCAGAGCGTCCGAGATGTAATCGCCATTCAGGTTCATAGTGGCGATCACGTCGTACTCCGAGGGCCGGGTGAGAATCTGCTGGAGAAACGCGTCGGCGATCACATCCTTCACCACGATGCCTTCCGGAAGGCGTGTCCATGGGCCACCATCGATCGGCTCGCCTCCGAACTCCTCGCGGGCTACCTCGTATCCCCAGTCCCGGAAGGCGCCCTCGGTGAACTTCATGATGTTCCCCTTGTGGACGAGCGTTACGGTGGGGCAGTCGCGCTCGATGGCGTGCCGGATCGCCGCACGGATGAGACGCTTGCTTCCCTCCTCGGAGACCGGTTTGATGCCAATGCTGCTCGTCGCCGGAAACCGAATGGTCGTGGCGCCCATCTCGGTTTGGAGGAACTCGATGAGCTTTCGGGCCTCATCCGTCTTCGCCTGGTACTCGATCCCGGCGTAGATGTCCTCCGTGTTCTCGCGGAAGATCACCATGTCGACCTGTTCAGGCGCTCGGACCGGCGACGGCACGCCGGGCATGTATCGAACCGGCCTGACACAGGCGAACAAGTCCAACTTCTGCCGTAACGCCACGTTGAGCGACCGAAAGCCGCCGCCCACCGGGGTCGTAAGGGGGCCCTTGATCGCGACCAAGCGGTCCTCGATGGTCTCGAGGGTCTCGTCCGGAAGCCAGCTCCCCGCTTTCTCGTTGGCCCGCTCTCCAGCCAGCACCTCTTCCCAGACGATCCGTCGGCCGCCCGCATAGGCTCGTTCCACCGCCGCATCGAACACGTGCTGCGCGGCGCGCCAGATGTCGGGGCCGATCCCGTCGCCTTCTATGAACGGGATGATCGGCTCGTCGGGAACGGCGAGGCCGTCATCGCCGAGTCGCACCGTACCGCGGAGGGTCGCCGAGTCGCTGCCTATTTCGGGCTCCATCATTGTGCCAGAGCTCATTCGCTAAGACCCCTCACCTTTCTTCCGCGGCCACGGCCCGCTCGGCCGCGGCGAAGCCGGTCTGCGAGTGCGTTCCGTCGCAAAACGGCTTGTTCTGCGAGCCGCCGCAGCGACAGAGTGCGAACGTGGCCCGTCCCCCAGTATCCCACGCACCTCCGTCCGGATCCAGCACGCGGGCCGGGCCGGCCACCAGATAAGGCCCGTTCTCGAGAGCCTTGATCACTACATCGGATTCGTTGTTCTGACTCAACCTCGCCTCCCCGGTTATCCGTGCTGGAGATTTCCTAGATCACATTATGACCGGGACACGGCCGAGGCCAGCAGCACTCGGGCCTATCTGAGGGGAGTTTCCGTACACTGCGACGCAGACTTCTCCCGGCAGCCCGGCGGCTGCCGCACTTCTAACTTCGGAGGAAATGAGAAGGGTCAAAGGGACCGATCTCGCGCGGCGGTTGGCTCCGGTCGAGGGTGGCGAATCGACCGGGTTGGAGCTGCAGGACGGCGCAAGAATCGCGGTTATCGGGGGTGGGCCCGCCGGCTCCTTCTTCAGCTACTTTCTCCTCAAGATGGCCGCGAGTGTCGATCTCGCCATCGACGTCGACATCTACGAGCCACGCCAATTCACCCACTGTGGCCCAGCAGGCTGCAACCACTGCGGCGGCATCGTCTCGGAGACCCTGGTTCAGATCATGGCCACCGAGGGCATCATCCTTCCGCCCAACGTGGTCCGGCGAGGGATCGATTCCTACGTCGTGCACATGGATGTCGGCAACGTTCGGATTGGCAGCCCTCGGCACGAGGAGCGAATTGCCGCTCTCTTCCGGGGCAACGGTCCCCGCGACGCCGAGACAGGAGATTGGTACAGCTTCGACCGGTACCTGCTGGAGATGGCGTCGAAACGAGGGGCCAGGGTCGTTCGGAAGTTGGCAAGCGGCATCGGATGGCGGGATGGGCTGCCTCAGGTAAGGCTCCCGGACGGAGAGATGCTCGGTTACGACCTGCTCGGGCTCGCGGTCGGCGTCAACAGCAATTTCCTCGAGCTGCTGGATGGCTCCCCGCTCGAGACCTCCCGTCCGAAGACCGTCCGGACGTTCATCTGCGAGTTCGAGGCGGACGCGGACAGCATTCGTCGGATCCTCGGAAGATCGATGCACGTCTTCCTTCTGGACCTTCCGCGGCTCGAGTTCGCAGCCCTCATCCCGAAGGGCAACTACGTGACGCTCTGCGTCTTGGGTGAGAACATCGACGACGATCTCGTTCATTCCTTCCTCGACTCGCCGCCGGTAAGGAGCTTACGCGCCGGGGGAACGCCTCGGGTCTGCAACTGCTCGCCGCTGATCAACGTGCGGGGTGCCCGCCGGCCCTACGCCGACCGCCTGGTGCTCATCGGAGACTGCGGGGTGACGCGCTTGTACAAGGACGGGATCGGCGCCGCATACCGCACCGCCAAGGCGGCGGCCGAGACCGCGATCTTTCATGGCATCGGAGCCGATGACTTTCGTCGGTTCTATTCGCCGACCTGCCGCGCCATCGACGCCGACAACTCCATCGGGCGGCTGATCTTCGGGATGACGAACCTGTTCAAGAAGAGGCGCTTCTCGAGGCTCGCAATCCTGCGGATGACCTCGAAGGAACAACAGAAGAAGGACGGAGAGCGCCGAATGAGCGGGATCCTCTGGAACCTCTTCACCGGAAGCGCTCCGTATCGGGAGATACTCGCTCAGGCCCTCCACCCTG
>JBDHGL010000038.1:0-21509 GCA_039589875.1 Gemmatimonadota bacterium | reverse complement strand
TGGCGGCCCGCGGGCCTACTTTGGCCAGCCCGCCGAGGCGACTGCCGAGGAAGGACGGGAGACGGTCGAGGTGCTCGGAGGGATCCTCGCCCGCGCCGTGCGCGAGGCGCTCGAGGCTTGAGCATGGGGGAGCTGGCCGGGCGCACCGCCGTTGTCACCGGCGGCGGACGCGGCATCGGCGAGTCCGTGGCTCGCGGGCTGGCCCGAGCCGGGGCCGCCGTGGTCGTAGCCGCCCGGACCGAAGAAGAGATCGAGACGGTAGCGGCCGAGCTCTCCGCGCTCGAGCACCGCGCCGCGGCCGTCGTGTGCGACGTCACGGATCCGGTGAGTGTGGAGCGGCTCGCCGAGGAGGCCGCTGGGCTCGAGGCGGACAACCGCGGCATCGACATCCTGGTGAACAACGCCGGAATCGCCCATTCGGCGCCGCTCACCCGCACTGACCTCGGCGACTGGAACCGCCTGCTGGCCGTGAACGCCACGGGCACGTTCCTCTGCACACGAGCCTTCCTCCCCGGGATGGTCGAGCGCGGCTGGGGCCGCGTGGTGAACGTCGCTTCCGTCGCCGGTCTCGCGGGGGCTCGCTACATAGCCGCCTACGCGGCTTCCAAGCACGCCGTGATCGGCCTCACGCGCTCCGCCGCGGCCGAGGTGGCGGAACGCGGTGTTACGGTGAACGCCGTCTGTCCCGGCTACGTGGATACGCCGATGACGGCCGATTCGCTGCGGCGCATCTCGGAGAAGACCGGCCGAAGCGAGGCGGAGGCCCTCGACGCGATACTCTCGAGGACGCCTCAGCGACGGCTTATCCAGCCCGACGAGGTCGCGTATGCAGTGATATCCTTGTGTGCCGAAGCGGCGCGCGGAATCAACGGACAGTCGATCGTAATCGATGGAGGAGAGCTGCTCTCGTGAGCCAACAGATTATCAACCCCGAGGAGCTCGGGGCACCCAAGGGGTTCAGCCACGGCGTTCTCGCGCCTCGCTCCGGTCGGATCCTGTTCGTCGCTGGGCAGAACGCGTCGCGCGACGAGTACGGCGTGGAGCCGTCGATTCGCGACCGGTTCGTACGCCAGTTCGAGGTGGCCCTCGACCGCGTGCTCACCGTCGTGCGGGAGGCAGGCGGCGGACCCGAGGACATCGGCCGCATGACCATCTACGTGAAGGACATGCAGTCCTATCTCTCATCGCGCAGCAAGCTGGGCGAGGTCTATCGCGCAGCGATGGGGGCCCATTATCCGGCCATGGCGCTCGTCGAGGTCAGCGATCTGGTCGACGAGGGCACGATCGTCGAGATCGAGGCCACCGCGGTCATTCCCGAGGATTCCTGAGGAGAAGGCTGGGATGGCGATCTCTCCCGAATCGTTCCTGTACGAGCACGACACCGAGCGCAGCGTGGCGACGATCACGCTGAACCGGCCCGATCGCCTCAACGCCCTGACCTTTCAGGTCTACGCGGAACTACGGGACACGTTCTTGGCGCTGGACACCGAGCCGGGCGTGCGCGCCGTCGTCATCACGGGAGCCGGCCGGGCGTTCAGCTCCGGCGGCGACGTGGAAGACATCATCGGCGCCCTCTTCGAGCGGGACTACGAGGGCCTGCTCGACTTCACGCGGATGACATGTGACCTGATCCTCGCGATCCGCGCCTGTCGCCGACCGGTCGTGGCTGCGCTGAACGGCACGGTGGCCGGAGCCGGAGCGGTCATCGCCACGGCGTGCGACCTGCGGATCGCCGCCGAAACAGCGAAGATCGCCTACCTGTTCACCCGGGTGGGCCTCTCCGGCGCGGATATGGGCGCCGCCTGGCTGCTGCCTCGAATCGTCGGGCTCGGCAAGGCCACCGAGCTCCTCATGACCGGCGATTTCATCGACGCGGCTGAAGCTCATCGGATCGGTCTGTACAACCGCGTCGTGCCGGTCGAATCGGTCGTCGATGAGGCGCAGGCCATCGCCGCGAGGCTGGCCGCAGGACCTTCCTTCGCGCTCGAGATCACGAAGGACTCCCTCAACCGGGAGGCCACCCAGGACCTGGCGAGCGCGCTGGAAGCCGAGGCCCAGATCCAAGCCTCCTGCATGCTCAACCCGAACTTCCGGGAAGCCTACGAGGCCTTCAAAGCCAAGCGGGATGCGAAGTTCGTCTGAGCTGCGCCGCGTCTGCCGCGCGCCAGAAGCAGGGCTTCCGGACGCTCTCTCCGCGAGTCGACGAACGCAATGATCGATACGGGAGCGGTCAGGGCGTTTCTGGAGGAGAGCCACCTCGAGCTGGCGGTTCGCGTCGAGGGGTTCGCGACGGACGAGATCGCCTCTCGGCCTGAGCCCAGCGACGACGACGAGGCCCGCCGCGAAGCGCGTTCGTTCGCCGGCCTCCTCGGCGCGGGCGGCTGGCTGGAGCCGATCGGAGCGCAGGATCTGCGGGCGTGCTGCCTGATCCGTGAGGCTCTCGCCGCGGCTTCGCCATTGGCCGACGCGATCTTCGCGCTCCAGGCGCTCGGTGGGACGCCGCTTCTGCTTTCCGGGGCGGAGCCGGGCTCTCCGGCCTGGGAGTGGCTTGCCCGCATGCTCGAGGGCTCCGCGATCGGGGCGTTCGCCATGACCGAGTCCGAGGCCGGAAGCGATGTGGCTTCCATGACGACGCGCGCCACTCAGCGTGGGGACGGTTGGGTACTAAACGGCCGGAAGAGCCTCATCTCGAACGCCGGACTGGCGGATGTCTACACGGTCTTCGCGTGCACGGAGAGGAGCGCCGGAACGCGTGGGATCTCCGCCTTTCTCGTGCCGGCCGACTCCGAGGGCTTCCGCTTCGTCGGACCGCAGGTGATGAGCGAGCCACACCCGTTGGGCGAGATCGCCTTCGAGGACTGCGCCGTCCCGGCCGACCACCTGATCGGCGCGGCCGGTCAGGGATTCAAGCTGGGAATGATGACGCTGGACCGCCTCCGGCCCACGGTGGCGGCGGCCGCGTGCGGCATGGCTGCGCGCGCGTTGGAGGAGGCTCTGGACCACGCCACCAAACGCCAGCAGTTCGGACAGAAGCTGGCCGAGTTCCAGCTGATCCAGGAGAAGCTGGGCCGCATGGCGATCGGGCTATCCGCCGCGCGCCTCCTTACTTATCGGGCGGCGTGGGAGAAGGACGGCGGCGCGGAGCGAATCACGCTGACGGCGTCGATGGCGAAGGCCTTCGCAACGGAGACGGCGCAGAGGGTAGTCGACGATGCCGTGCAGATCCTCGGCGGACGTGGTGTGCTGGCCGAGAGCCCGGTCGACCGGCTCTACCGGGCTGTTCGAGCGCTCCGAATCTACGAAGGGACGACCGAGATCCAGCACCTGATCGTCGCGCGACAGCTTCTCGAGGCTCGTGGGGCGGAGGGCTAGGCGGCGCGGAGTGATACTCGAGCGATGAAGTTCGTCAGCGTGGGCGGCGGTCCGGCGGGACTCTACTTCGCGATCCTCATGAAGGAGGCCGATCCCGAGCACGAGGTCCTAGTGCTCGAGCGAAACAGGCCGGACGACACCTTCGGCTTCGGCGTGGTCTTCTCGGATGCGACCATGGACGAGCTGGGAGCGGCCGAGCCGACAACCCACCACGAGATCACGAGCCGTTTCTACCACTGGGACGACATCGACATCCACTATCAAGGGCAGGTGATCTCCTCAACGGGGCACGGATTCGCCGGCCTCTCACGCCAAACGCTGCTTCGCATCCTGCAGGAACGCTGCTTCAAGCTCGGCGTGGACCTCCGGTTCGAGGTGGAGGTGGACGATCTGGCGCCATACGCGGACGCCGACCTGATACTGGCGGCCGACGGTGTGAACAGCTGGATTCGGGAGCGATACGAAGAGCACTTCCGCCCGAGCATCGACATGCGGCCGAACCGGTTCGTGTGGCTGGGCACGACGAAGCCGTTTCCCGCTTTCACCTTCTATTTCAAGCGGACAGAGCACGGGCTTTGGCGGGTGCACGCCTACCAGTACGTGGAGGAGGGGAGCGCCGAGGCCGAGGTCCTGAACGGCATTTCCACGTTCATCTTGGAGGCCACGGAGGATACCTGGCGGGCCGCCGGGATGGACGCGGCCAGCGAGGCCGATACCATCGCGTTCTGTGAGGAGCTGTTCGCCGAGGAGCTGGATGGGCACCCGCTCATCGCCAACATGTCGCTCTGGCGGAGCTTCCCCACGATCAAGGCCGAATGTTGGCACCATGACAACATCGTCCTGATCGGGGATGCGGCTCACACCGCGCACTTCTCGGTGGGCTCGGGCACTCGCCTCGCCATGGTCGACGCGATCGAGCTTTCGCGTGCGATCGTGGAGAACTGCGGCGACCTCTCTCGCGCCCTGCCGTCCTACGAGGAAGCGCGCAGGCCGGGAGTGGACAGTCTGCAGCGCGCCGCCAAGACGAGCATGATGTGGTTCGAGGGAACGGAACGGTACATGGATACCGAACCGATCCAGTTCGCCTTCAACCTCACCACCCGAAGCCTGAGGATCACGCACGAAAACCTCCGGATGCGCGATCCGGTGTTCCTGGAGAAGGTCGACGCATGGTTCGCCCGAAAGGCCGCCGAGCAGAGCGGCGTGGACGTGCCGGCGCCGCCGCCCCCACCGATGTTCACTCCGTTTCGGGTGCGCGATCTCCTGTTGTCGAACCGTGTCGCGGTCTCTCCGATGTGTCAGTATCTGGCGGAGGACGGAACGCCGAACGACTGGCACCTGGTCCACCTCGGGGCGCGGGCGATGGGCGGCGCGGGGCTGGTGTTCACCGAGATGACCGACGTGAGCCGGGAAGCCCGCATCTCGCACGGTTGCACCGGGATGTACAAGCCCGAGCATGTCGCCGCGTGGTCCCGCATCGTCGACTTCATCCACGAACAGTCGGCTGCCAAGGTGGCCATCCAGCTCGGACACGCCGGTAGGAAGGGCTCGACGAAGCTGGCCTGGGAGGGGATGGATGAGCCCCTGGACGAGGGGAACTGGCCGATCATCTCTGCCTCCCCGATTCCGTACTTCCCCCAGAGTCAGATACCGGAGGAGATGACCCGCAAGGAGATGGACCACGTGCGGGATGACTTCGTCAGGGCGGCTCAGCTGAGCGAAGAGGCGGGCTTCGACTGGCTGGAGATTCACTTCGCCCACGGCTATCTGCTGGCCAGCTTCATCTCTCCGCTCACCAACGAGCGCACGGACGAGTACGGAGGCTTCCTCGAAAACCGTATGCGCTATCCGCTAGAGCTGCTCGACGCGGTCCGGTCGGTCTGGTCGGCGAAGCCTCTCTCGGTCCGGATCTCGGCCGTCGATTGGGCGCCGGGCGGGCTGCAGGCCGACGACTCGGTGGAGGTGGCGGGCATGTTGAAGGCGCACGGCGTCGATATCGTCGACGTTTCCGCCGGGCAGACGGTGCCCTACGCAAAGCCGGAGTACGGCCGGCAGTTCCAAACACCGTTCAGCGACCGCATCCGACACGAGACCGGCATCGCGACGATGGCGGTCGGCAACATCTCCTCTTACATGGACGTGAACACGATTCTCGCGGCGGGGCGCGCCGACCTCTGCCTGATGGCCCGCGCCCACCTGTGGGATCCGTACTGGACCAGACACATGGCGTACGAGCTGGGATACGATCTGCCGTGGCCCGGCCCCTATTCGACGCTGGAGGGCTTCACGCCGAGGCTGGGCCTCAAGGATGAAGACAAGTGACGAACGAAAAGACACCGGATACCGAGCCAGACTCGGGCTCCGAAGAGAGAGCCGATCGGCCCTACGGAGCCGGAACACAGGTCCAAGAGGGCCCGCCGGGGAGCTACCTCACCTACGCGAGCTACCTGAAGATCGACGAGCTCCTCTCGCTGCAGCGCCCCCTGTCCGACGGCCCAGAGCACGACGAGATGCTGTTCATCGTCATCCACCAGGTGTACGAGCTCTGGTTCAAGGAGGTGCTGCACGAGCTGGACTACGTCGTGAAGCTCCTGTGGGCGGATGATCTGGCGCGGGCGCAGCACACGATGAAGCGGATTCTCACGATCCTGAAGGTGCTGGTGGCCCAGCTGGATATTCTCGAGACGATGACCCCGGTCGAGTTCTTAACCTTCCGGGAACGGTTGGAGGAGGCCAGCGGCTTTCAGTCCCATCAGTTCCGGGAGCTCGAGTTCGCGCTGGGCGGAAAGAGCCAGTGGGCCATCTCGCGCTACCCCGAGCACGAGCCGGCTTTGAAGCGGCTCCGGCAGCGTTACGAGGAACCCACGCTTTGGGATGCGTTCCTTCGCTGCCTGGAGCGCGAGGGATATGCCGTCCCCGAGGAGCTGCTGGAGCGGGACGTGACCCAGGCGATCGAGCCCTCTCCGGAGCTCCAGGAGACCCTCGTGGAGGTGTACCGGAACGATCCGGCCTTGAGCGAGCTATGCGAACGCCTGGTCGACTTCGATGAGGGCCTGCAGGAGTGGCGCTACCGGCACGTGAAGATGGTCGAGCGAACGATCGGAACGAAGCCGGGAAGCGGCGGCTCGGCTGGCGCCGAGTACCTCCGCAAGACGCTGTTCAAGCCTGCCTTTCCGGACCTGTGGGGCATTCGAGCGCGCCTGTAGCGGCCATCTGGCTGATTCTCGCCGTTGGTGCGCCTGGCACAGGGGGATCCGCGGCCGGGCTACCGCCAGATTCCTGTCAGGTGAACCTCAGCCGTCACGCCGCGGGCGACAGGGATCCGGCCTGGTCTCCCGACGGCTCGCGTATCGCGTTCGCATCGGATCGTGATGGCGGATGGAGGATCTACCTGATGCGCGCCGATGGTGCCGATCCGACGCCTCTCACGCCTGGCCCGGATGATCGGAGACCGAGCTGGTCTCCTGACGGCTCGCGCATCGTCTTCGACGCGCAGCAAACCGATCACCGCCAGATCTTCATCGTTGAAATCGATGGCGACGCCGGCCCTGGCGGCGTGATCCCGCGAGCCCTCGCGAGCGGCGACTGGGAGGACATCGCGCCGAGCTGGTCGCCCGACGGCAGCGAGATAGCCTTCTCGTCGGATCGAGCCGGCGGAATGGACATCTACTCGGTGGAGGTGGCGAGCCGGAAGGTGCGCCGGCTGACGAAGCAGCCGGCCGCCGACCTCTTTCCCGTCTGGTCGCCGAACGGCGGAGAGCTCGCCTTCTTCTCCCAGCGAGACGGGAACGACGAGATCTACCTGATCGGAGCTCGGCCGAGAGTGCCCGATGAGGCGGTACTTCGTCTCACCGAGAACGATGCCAACGATTTCGTGCCGTCTTGGTCAGCGGACGGAACCCGCCTCGTCTTCGCGTCCAACCGGCTTCAGGGCCGTAGGGCCCAGCTCTTCGTAATGGACGCGGGCGGCTTTGGCATTCGGCAGCTGACCTCGGATCCGGGCCGCAAAACAGAGCCTGCCTGGTCGCCCGACGGCAAGCGAATCGCTTTCACAAGCGACCGGGACGGTAACGACGAGATCTATGTCCACAGTCTGAGCTGTTCCTCATGACAATGGGACGCGAAGGCTTCGAGATCCAAAGCGTCGAAGAGCTCTGCGGAACGCCGAACCCGCTGGCCGCCTACTACTCGCGCTTCCGAGTCGACGAACGGCTGCGCCTAACCGGCCACTCGCACCAGGCTTGGCCGGACCGCGGCTACGAAGGCCAGAAACAGGCGTGGCTGGATGCCGCCGAGCTCGCCGACGAGAAATGGGACCGGGCGTTCGAGAGGGCCGATCGGGTGCGCCACGGCTACGCCCGTCTCTTGGGCGATGAGTCCGAGCGCATCGCGCTGGCCCAGAACACTCACGAGCTGGTTCTCCGCTTTCTCTCCGCCCTTCCGTTTCGCGAAAGGCCTCGGCTCGTCACGACCGATGGGGAGTTCCACACGATCCGGCGGCAGCTGGACCGGTTGGCGGAAGAAGGCCTCGAGGTCGTGAAGGTGCCGGCACATCCCGCGGCCACCGTCGGCGATCGACTTGTGCCCGAGATCGACGACCGGACCGCGGCCGTGCTGGTCTCTTCGGTCTTCTTTCAAACCGGACACATCGCCGGGGCGCTTGGTGCGGTGATGGAGGCTTGCGCTGTGGTCGGCGCCGAGCTGCTCGTCGACGTCTACCATTCCCTGAACGCCGTCCCCTTCCGGCTGTCCGAGGAGACGGTCGAAGGCGCTTTCGTGGTTGGCGGGGGCTACAAATACTGCCAGCTCGGAGAGGGAAACTGCTTCCTCCGCGTCCCTCCGGGCCGCGAGGCGCTCCGGCCGATCATGACGGGATGGTTCAGCGAGTTCAGCGTGCTCGAAGGGTCGGTGACCGCCGGTGCCGTGGCGTACGGTCGCGGCCCCGACCGATTCGCCGGAAGCACCTACGATCCGACCAGCCACTATCGGGCGGCGGAGGTCTTCGACTGCTTCGAAGAGTGGAGCCTCACGCCGGATCTTCTTCGTGAAGTGAGCCAGCATCAGGTGGGTCTCCTGGCGAACCGCTTCGACGCATTGGACGCCGATCCATCGCTGATCGATCGCGACCGTTCGGTGATTCTAGCCGAGATCGGCGGTTTCCTTGCCCTCCGAACTCCGCACGCTGCTGAGCTCCACGGACTACTGTGCGATCGCGGCGTCTTCACTGACTACCGGGAGGATCTACTCCGGCTGGGGCCTGCTCCCTACCTGTCCGAGGATCAGCTGATGACGGCGAGCGACGGGTTGGCCGAGGCGATTCGGCGGCTCTCAGGCCCGTGTACTTCTTGACGGACTGCCATCGTCGCGCGTAGGCTGGCAGTCCACCGACAATACCCTGTCACTCGTTCGGATTCTCTTGACGGAGGTCGGAATCATGCGCCACCTAACGCTCATCGCCTGCGCCGCTCTACTCGTCTTTCCCGCCAGTGCACTGGGGCAGGACGACGAGGTGAAGGCGGCAGTCGCTGCGGGAAGTCAGGCCTGGGAAGCGGGCTGGAACGCCGGAGACGCAGCAGCGATCGCCGCTCTGTACGCGGAGGACGCCACGGTACACCCGCCCGGAAGCGAGGCGGTCCAGGGTCGCGCTGCGATCCAGGCGTACTGGCAGGCAGATCTCGATGCGTCGGAGGGCGCCACGTCCACCATCGAGACCAACGAGGTCCAAGTCTACGGTGACTTGGCCGTCGAGATCGGCTCCTTCATGAGTACTGCTGCGGACGGCTCCCATGCGGACCATGGCAAGTTCATCGCCGTGTGGAAGAACGTCGACGGGGAGTGGAAGATCGTCCACGACATCTTCAACAGCAGCATGTGAGGTTCTTGCAGTAGCTCGGCCCGCAGAGTACTGAAAAGGGGCGGCCTCGAGCGAGACCGCCCCTTTTGTGAGGGTGGGAGTGGGATCGGCGCGGGAGAGCACGCCGCAACCGCGCGTTCCTGCTTCTCCAACTGGGTACTGCCGACGTCGCTCCCGTCCCACTCGTGGGAGCCGTTCATCGCGGCACCCGCCGCATCGGCATTGAGGCGCCAGTAGATCCTCCCCGGGTTGGTCTGCACGTCACCGGGATAGTCGGTGTAAAGCGTGACCCGCCGCCCGGAGACTCGCCCGCTGATCGGACCCGCGATGAGCCGTGCCTGGCCGTCCACCGCCAATTCGAATGAGCCGGAGACCTCATCGCCGCTTTGCTCGAGCTCCAGACTCGCATCCCCGGGGATATCGGTAATGGTGAACCGGCCTGCCCAGTTTCCGGCGATGTCGATCTCCGCGGGCAGTTCCTGTGCGCATGAGACAGCGAACTCAACCTGTGCCGTGCCGCCGCCGGGGACATCGATGTTGCGCGAGGAGCCTCCCTCCACCGAGCAGTTGCCCCACACATCGATGAGATCCAGGGTGTGAGAGCCAGCCGACAGTCCCGCGTAAGTGGTCGAGCCGCCGCCGGGCACCTTGCGAGCGTTGAGGTCATCGCTCCACAGGTTGCCGCCTGCAGCCATGTCGACCCTGACCACGTAGCCGTTCATGTCGAGGTCCGCTCCGCTCTCCGATATGCTCACCGAGAGACTCCCGGTCGATGGAGTCGGCGGAGCAGGCGGTGGCGGCGGTGACGCGGGCGGTGCCGCGGACGGACCGGTCGGTGAGCTTCCATCGCCGCTGCAGCCGAG
The DNA here is from genome assembly GCA_039589875.1 of Gemmatimonadota bacterium. Classification (GTDB taxonomy): domain Bacteria; phylum Gemmatimonadota; class Gemmatimonadetes; order Palauibacterales; family Palauibacteraceae. Next base: position 11,420 of record JBDHGL010000038.1, on the reverse strand, counting down.
AAGCGTGAAGAGCGCGGCCATAAGTACTGTGCCGAGTTTCAAGTGTGAACGTTTCATTTTGTCCTCCACGACGTTGTTTGTGACCGTCGGTTCTCGATCAGGGCCGGCCCGGCCGATCGCCTTTCATCCCGGTAAGCGCAAAGCCGGGCGAAAACGGCTAACGGCGAGTTAGTCCTGCGGTGGAGGAGCTTGTCCGGGAGGTTGTATTGGGAAGCGATGATTCCTCTATTGTGGCGGCAGATGGCAGCCCGATCGGCTGCCATGTACCAGGCCCTGGTGGCAACTCTTTCGCAGAGCGGGCGCGGTGACCATGGAAGCCGATTCCGACATCACACGAGTCCTGCACAGAGTGAGCAGTGGCGAGCGTGAAGCTTTCGACGAGCTCGTGCCGCTGCTGTACGACAAGCTTCGCCGGCTCGCGCACGAGCGGCTCCGGATGGAGCGCTCCGATCACACCCTGAACACGACGGGGCTGGTCCATGAGGCGTACATCAAGCTGGTGGACGTGGAAGAAACGAACTGGAAGGACCGCGCCCACTTCATGGCGGTGGCTTCGCGGGTTATGCGCCACATCCTCGTCGACTTCGCTCGGCGCCGAAACGCGTTCAAGCGAGGGGGTGGACGGGTGCGCGTCGAGCTGGAGGAGGAGACGCTCCTGCTCTCGGAGCCATATGCCGAGGCGATCGAAGGGCTGGACAACGCGCTCCGGCGCCTGGAAGAGGTCAGCCCCCGAAAGGCACAGCTCCTGGAGCAACGCTACTTCGGCAGCCTCAAGCTCGAGGAATGTGCCGAGGCCCTCGGCGTCTCCCTGGCGACCGTGAAGAACGACCTGAAGCTCGCGCGAGCCTGGCTCGCGCGGGAGCTCCGCCCCGCGATCGCCGGCTAGGCGTCTCCGCCGGACGGCAACCATACGGGGGCGAAGGTGGAATCCCTTCGCCCGCCCGCATATCGTGCTGAACATGACGCCCGAGCGTTTCGAGCAGATCGAGGGGCTCTTCGCCGAGATAGCCGATTTGGACCCGCCGGAGCGGGCACGGCGGCTCGAGGTGATCTCGCAGAGCGACCCGGATCTGCACGCCGACCTCCAGTCTCTGCTGGAGGCGCACGACGAAGCCGATGATCTACTGGAAGGCTTCGAAGAGCTGGTCTCACAGCCCTCCTTCGAACCGCCCTCTGGACCCACGGAGCCGTCGGCAGCCGATCCGTTCGGTCTACTCGGACAGACCATCGCCCACTACGAGGTTGCGGACGTACTGGGCGCCGGCGGCATGGGGGTGCTGTACAAGGCGCGCGATATCCGTCTCGGCCGCACGGTAGCGCTCAAGTTCCTCCCGCCCCAATGGAGCCTGGACGAGACCTTCAAGGAGCGTTTCCTGAGGGAAGCGCGCGCGGTGGCGGCCCTGGACCATCCGAACGTCTGTGCCGTCTACGAGGTCGGCGAGACGGACGAGGGCCAGATCTACATCGCCATGGCCTACTACGAGGGCGAGACGCTGAAGGACAAGATCGAGCGTGGTCCCTTGGAGGTCGAAGAGGCAGTGGATCTCGCCGGTCAAGCGGCAGGCGGTCTGGCGGCGGCCCACGAGGCGGAGATCATCCACCGGGACATCAAGCCGGCCAACCTCATGGTCACGGACCGGGGCGTGCTGAAGATCCTCGACTTCGGTTTGGCCAAGACAGAGGAGGAGGGGCTTACCGAGTCGGGGATGCAGCTGGGCACGCCGGCTTACATGTCGCCCGAGCAGGCCTGGGGCGAGAAGATGGATGGCCGCACCGACCTGTGGTCGTTGGGCGTGGTGCTGTACGAAATGCTGACCGGTCGGCGGCCGTTCCGTGGCCACGGCCACTCCGCCGTCATTTACTCCATCATGCACGCCGAGCCCGACAGGCCGAACGAGTTGCGGGCGGACCTGCCGCCGGAAGTCGAGGCGGTCGTGCTCCGGCTGCTCCAGAAGGATCCCGCCGACCGGTACGAGGGCGCCGCGCAGCTGGCGGCAGACCTGACCCCGGGTCCCACGGCGTTCGTCCGAGAGGTCCGTCGCCCCCTGTGGCAGGTCCTGGTGAGCTACGCGGTGGGTTCCTGGCTCATCATTCAGCTGGGCAACGCTCTCGATTCCCTTATCGGGTTTCCGCTGTGGTTCGGCCAGGGCCTGATCATCGTGCTGGCGCTCGGGCTGCCCGTACTGCTGCTGACTACGGCGGCTCAAGCCAAACGAAAAGCGAGCGGCTCCGCCGCGGGCCTGAAGGGCGCCGGCCGGCTGTTTACCTGGCGGCGGGCGGTTCTCGGTGGAGCGTCGGCCTTTGCGCTGCTCGGTGCGGCCACCGCTGGCTACATGGCGATGCGCACGCTGGGGATCGGTCCCCCCGCGACCCTGATCGCGCAGGGGGTGCTGGAGGACCGTGGACAGCTGATCGTCGCGGAGTTCGAGAACCAGACGCGCGATTCCCTGCTCGCACCAGCCATCACGGAGGCGATGGTCATCGACCTCGCGCAGTCGCCGGCGCTTCGCGTCGTCGAGCGGCGTGACCTGGAAGACGCACTGGAACGGATGGACGAACGCCCGGATGCGAAGTTGGACGCGCCGCTGGCCAGGGAGGTGGCGCTGCGAGAGGGAATCGGAGCCGTCGTTTCCGGGAGAATCAGTCAGGTGGGTGCGGGCTACTCGCTATCGGCTCAGCTCATGACGCCGAAGGGTGACGTGCTGGCCTCGACGCGCGAGACCGCGGCGGATGAGACCCAGATCATCCCCGCGCTCGACCGGCTCTCCAAGGGTCTACGGGAGCGGATTGGCGAATCGCTCCGCTCGCTCCGTAACAGCCAGTCCCTGGAGGAGGTCACCACCTCCAGCCTCGAGGCTCTCAAGAAATACACGCATGTGAGACGGGGTGGCGGCACCGACGTGAGCGTCGCGCTGCACGAAGAGATCCTGGCGCTCGACACCATGTTCGCGATGGCCTGGAGAAGCCTCGGAGCCGACCTGAGCCGGATGGGGGAAGATCGGGCGCGGATGGCGGAAGCCTACACGAAGGCGTTCGAGCTTCGCGACCGGGTTCCGACGCGAGAGCGGTACCTGATCGAGGCGGACTACCACGGCCTCGTGTCGGGTGAGCTGGATAAGTCCATTGCAGCCTACGACAGCGTCATCGCCTTCGTGGACAACCCACAGAGCTGGTACACCTTTGCGGCGATCAACAACATGGGCATCCGCTACCTCCACGCTCGCCAGTTCGCCCGTATGGAGGAGCTCTCCACGCGCGAGCTGGAGCGCATCGAGGAGGAGATCGGGGAGCCCGCGGGGAGCTCGATCCGGCACAATCTCGTCGGGGCCCAGGTGAACCTCGGAAAGTTCGACGCGGCGCTCGCGACCCTGGATCTGGGTGACAAGACGTGGAAGCTGGGCCACCACGTGCTCTGGCTCGAAGGAGACATCTTCAGTGCCCGCGGCGACTATGAGACGGCGGAAACGCGGTTCAACAGATACGCACAGGTGACGCACCCTGGCTCGTACCGTCGGACCGTAGCGTACTCGCGTCTCGCGGCTCTCGCTTCGACCCGAGGTCGGCTTCGAGAGGCCGCCGCATGGACCGAGAGCGAGAGAGAAGTTCATGAGGCAAGGGGGAGATCCGTCCAGCAGCTAGGTACTGCTCTGGACATGGCGGAGCGGCACGCCTGGGTGACCGGCGACACGAGCCGAGCGCTGCGGACCATCGCGGCGGGACTCGCGCGCCATCCGATGCAAGAGGTACCGCCCGCCAACCGGCCGTATGCCCGCCTCGTATCCCTCTATGCCATGGCCGCCAATCCGGCGCTCGCTCGCGAGCTGATGGCTGAGTACGACTCCCTCGTCGAGCCGCGGCTGCGTGCCACGCCGGAGCTTAAGAGCGACTACCATCGGGCTCGCGGTGAGGTCGCCCTTGCGGGCGGCGACTTCGGGACCGCGATCGACGAGTTCCGGCAGTCGGACATCGGCTCCTGCATGGTCTGTGCTTTTCCGGGACTTGCCCGCGCGTACGAGCGGGCCGGCGACAGGGACTCCGCGCTCGCCTACTACGAGCGTTACGCCCAGACGCCGTCTTACTCGAGGCTCCGATCGGTGGATCAGCTCTTCCTCGCTCGATCGTCCGAGCGACTAGGCGAGCTGTACGACGAGATCGGCGATCCGGCGGAGGCGGCGACCTACTATGGCAAGCTCGTGCGTTTGTGGACGGGCGCGGACGAGGAGCTTCAGCCTCGTGTGCAGAGGGCCGAGCGGAGACTCGACGAGCTCTGCAGGGCAGTCGACTGCGAAAGTCTGTTCGAGGCCGACGCTCCAACGACGGGATCGCTCAGGGTCGCCGTCCGCGAGAGTGGCCAGGATCTGGACCTGAACGGTTACGCCGTCAGGATTGATCTCGACGAGGAGTCCACCCCCCTCTGGGCACAGGACCCGCTCACGGCCAAAGTGGCTGGCAACGGCTCCGCGACGATCCCGGGCCTCGAGGCGGGATCGCACACCGCCCACCTGATCGACCTGTGGGGAAATTGCGAGGTGGATGACGGCGTGCAGACCTTCGATGTGCCGGCCGGAGGCGTCACGGAGGTCGCCTTCGAGGTGACGTGCTCGGAGGAGCGGCCTGCGTCGGTCGACGTGACCGGTTCCTGGGCCGGGGAGTTCTCCGCGGGAGGCGGAAGGTTCGTCGGAACGATGTTCATAGAACTGGAGCAGGTGGGCGACGACGTCGTCGGGAGCTGGCGGATGGTCATCGGGGAGGACGATACCGATATGGCCGAGGGTCAGCTCACGGGCCGCGTATCCGCACGCTCTCTGACCACCGGGACGGACTTCAGCGGCCACGGCCGAAACCAGGGCAGGATCCACTTCTTCCTGGACGTGTCGGAGGACCGCATGGAGGGGGACATCTCGTGGGACGGTTACATGACCTGGGGCACGATGACCATCACGCGCTCGGGCCCCTGAGCGACCGGCCACCGCTCGAGAGGAACAGCCTTAGGTAGGATCTTTTCGTCTCGCCGCCCGCTCCGGAAGCGACGCCGGAACGCCCGGCACGGGTCGTGTCCAAGAGGCCGGCACCCTATTCTGTCAATCCGACGCAGCGGGCATAAAGGCTCGGCGCGCTGGCTGCCGAGCGGGACGACCCCGTGGGGATTATGGCTGACTCCCAAGACGCGCTACACGATTCGGTCCGCGAAGCGCTGAACGAGGCCCTCGCCGGCAGGTACGAGCTGCAGCGGGTGCTCGGCCAAGGCGGCATGGGGACCGTGTACCTGGCGCGGGACCTCAAGCATGAGCGACAGGTGGCGATCAAGACCATCCATGCCCACCTGGCGACGACCCAGATACGGGACCGCTTCGAGTTCGAGATCCAGGTCACCGCGCATCTCCAGCATCCCAGCGTCCTCCCGTTGCTCGACTCCGGCGTGGCCGGCGACACCCTCTACTACATCATGCCGTTCGTGGAGGGAGAGTCGCTGGGGGAGCGACTGAAGCGCGAGGGAACGCTGCCGACGGCGGACGTGATCGAGATCGGGCGCGAGGTGGCCTCGGCGCTCGCCTACGCGCACAGCCGGGACGTCGTGCACCGGGACATCAAGCCCGACAACATCATGCTGACCAGCGATCGGGCAGTGGTCGCGGACTTCGGCATCTCCAAGGCGCTCGGGGAAGATGAAGGAGCAGACCTGACCAAGAGCGGCGCGCTCGTCGGCACGCCAGCCTACATGCCACTGGAGCAGTTTACCGGCGAGGTCACCGCTCGGGGCGACATCTACGCCCTTGGTGCCGTCCTTTACGAGGCGCTGACCGGAAGGAAATGGACGCTCGGCACTCCGGTTGACCAGGCGGACTGGGACGGGGTCGAGTCCGAAGTGCGATCCGCGCTGAGCCGCGCGTTGGAGACTGAGCCGGAAGGGCGCTGGGAGGATGCGGAGGCGTTCCGAAAGGCGCTCGACGAGGCCGGTGCGCTCCACGGAGCCCGCGGGGTCATTCAGGAGGTGCACCGGCGCCGGCTCTGGCAGGTGCTCGTCAGCTACGCCTTCGGCGCCTGGTTGGTTTATCAGGCAGCGGAAGCCTTGGCCTCCGGTGTCGGGCTTCCGCTCTGGTTCGGGAACGCGACGATCGTGGTCCTGGCCCTCGGCCTGCCTGTGCTCGTCCTCACCGCGCTGGCGCAGTCGAAGCGGATCGCGGCGGGCGAGATCCCGGGGCGCCGCCGCGGGGTCCGCCGGCTCCTGACCTGGCGGCGTGCGCTGGCCGGCGGCGTCGCCGCCTTCACGCTGCTGGGCCTGGGAACGGCGGGCTATATGGCGATGCGTAGCCTCGGGATCGGCCCGCCGGCCACGCTGCTCGCCCGCGGGATCCTGGAAGAGCAGGCAGAGGTCGTACTCGCCGACTTCGCCGCCGCGCCCGAGGATTCGGTCCTCGCCCGCACGCTGACCGAGGCCCTGAGGATCGATCTCGCGCAGTCACCGGTGATCAGGCTCGTGCCGGCCGGGGTGCTGCGCCGGGTGCTGCGGCGCATGGAGAGAGATCCGGCCGCCGGGCTGGACGCGGAGGTGGCGCTGGAGGCGGCCGTGCGCGAGGGACTGGCGGCGGTGATCGCCGGCGAGATCATCCGAACCGGCGAGATCTATATGCTGACGGCCGAGCTTCTCGAGGCGGCCTCGGGCGAGCCCCTCGTCACCGTGAGGGCGACGGCCGAGGGCCAGGCGGAGGTCCTCGCCGCGATCGACCAGCTCTCGAAGGAGCTGCGCGAGCGGATCGGCGAGTCGCTGAAATCGATTCGGCAAGCGCGTCCGCTGCCGGACGTGACCACGAACTCGCTCGAAGCGCTCGAGAAGTTCACGGAGGCGCCTTTCATGAGCCCCCGAGGCATTGCCCTCATGGAGGAGGCGGTCGCCCTGGACACCGCGTTCGCCATGGCATGGCGGCGGCTCGCCATGATGCTGTCGGCTCAGCGGCGGGAGCCGAGCCGCTCGGTCCATGCCGTTACGCAGGCGTTCGAGCACCGGGATCGGCTCCAGGAGGCCGAGCGCTACATTGTCGAGGGTAGCTACTTCGGGGTGACGGGGGAGCACGAGAAGTCGATCGCGGCATACCAGAACGTCCTGGCTCTTCCTGCCGATGAGCGGCGGGGATCGGGTCCATTGATAGATGAGAACACCCGCGTCGCAAGGAACAACCTCGCCATCGGGTACATGAGGCTTCGCCGCTACGAGCAGGCCGAGGAAGTCCTTTTGGCGTTTTTGATCGATCAACTTCCCTTTCGTTGCGGTGGCAGCTACATGGCACTCTATGAGACGCAGCTGGAGCTCGGGAAGCTCGAGGAAGCCAGGAAGGACTCGGAGGACTGTATCCACCTTTTCCAAGGCTGGGCCGAGAAGCATTGGTGGTCCGGAAATATCGCCGGAGCGCTGGGCGACTACGAGGTCGCCGAGACGCGCTATCGGAAGGTCGAGGAGCTGCAAGGCGAGGATCTAGTCTGGCGCGCCAGGGCGAGCGAGGGCCTCGCGAACGTGGCGTCCGTGCGCGGCAGGCTGGCCCAGGCAGAGGCGCACACGCGGGACGCCGCGGCGGCCCATCGGGCCCGGGAGCAGCCGGGCGATTTCCTGGTCGCGGCCGTCCTGGCCGCGGAGCGGGAGCTGCTGGTCCGGGGCGACACTCTCGGTGCGCTGCGCGGCATCGAGGTCGCGCTAGGGGAAGCGCCGCTCTCGGACCTCCACCCGCTGGACGGACCGTCCATGGAGCTCGCCGCCCTGTACGCCCAGGCCGGGCAGCCACGTGCGGCGCGCTCGTTGATCGCCGAGCTGGAGGAAGCAGGCGGGCTGCAGTACCGCGGGGTTTTCCTACCGTCTACCCTTGCGAGCGGAGCCGAGTACCATCGGGCGAAGGGAGAGCTCGCTTTGGCGGAGGGGCGCCATGCAGATGCGGTGGCGGAGTTTCGAAGTGCCGATACCGGGTCGTGCACGGTCTGTGCGCTTCCCGGCTTGGCGCGCGCCTACGCGGTGGTTGGCGAGCAGGACTCGGTGGTCGCGGCGCTCGAGCGGTACGTGAATACGCCCAACTTCGGGCGCCTGCGGTGGGTCGACCGGGTGCACCTGGGCCCCACCCTCGAGCGTTTGGCGCAGCTGTACGACGCTCGCGGCAACGTCGAGCGGGCCGCGGAGTGTTACGCGCGATTCGTGGACCTGTGGGCCGACGCCGACGACGAGCTACAGGAGCGCGTGGGGGCGGCGCGTGAGCGACTCGCCGAGATCGGCCTCTCCCCGGACGGAGGGTGCGGCTTCGACGCGCCGACGGTGGCGCCCGGAGGCTTCGCCGGGTTGGCGGTGGCCGACAGCTCCAACTGCCATACCGTTCGCGGATCCATCGACGAGACCAGCCATGTGGGCACGATCGACGGCGACCTCGAGGGGACGGTCTTTACCCTCAGCGGCCAGGGTGGCATGAGGGAAGGCAACCACCATTCGCCCGAGGTCACCAGGCTCTCGATCACCGGCGGCACCGTCCCAGAGCTCGTCGGACGGGACCTCAAGCTCTGGGCAGATAACGTGAGTGAGGGCGAGCTGCTGCCGCCGCCAGGCGTCTTCGAAAGCGATGTCCGCTTGCTGGTTCGCTACCCCGGAAGCGGCGATCTCACCGCGCGGCGCACGCTCGACGCCACCGACCGCCGCTCGTTTAACAGCACCTGGGCGTACAGCGGAGTCGTCTGCCCCTAGCGCTCCTGGTTCGCGATCCGCAGAACTGCCAACTCTCTAGCGCTCGGTTTCCAGGAACTTCCGTGCGTCCTTACCCTCACCCCTCGAGTGCCTCCCCCACGATCTTGCGCGCACGATGTCGCGTGCTATGATATGATAGGAATACATAGCATAGAGGTGAACGATGGCCACAGTCCAGATCAACGCGCGGATTGACGCGAAGTTGAAGAAGGCCCTCGATGATTACTGTCGATCCAGGGGCGTTGTGATGAACCACTTCATACAGGAAGCAATTCTCGATCGGCTGGAGGAGCTCGAGGACGCCGACGATCTCAAGGCGATCCGTCACGAGCCGACGCGACCGCTGGCCGATGTGCTCGCTGAGCTGAAGCTCGATGGCACGCTATGAGATCGAGATCACCCGGTCCGCGGAGAAACAGCTAAGGCGGCTCGAACGTGAGGATCAGGAGCGTGTCGTCCGCGCCATCTTGGGCCTCGCCGACGATCCGTTGCCGCGGGGTTCGAGGAAGCTATCCGGCTACGAGGACGTGTATCGGATTCGTGTCGGCCGGTTTCGGGTCATCTACAGCGTCTCGGGAAGAACGCTGATCATCATTATCCTGAAGATCGGTCACCGGAAGGACATCTATCGGTAGCTCGGCCGGCCCTGACTAGTGGCTCGTCTTGGCCCCCGCTCGTATGAGGGTCGCATTCCGCCGAACTGTTGACCCTCTACGGCTCCAGGTTCTTCGGCTGCATCGGTTCGCCCAGCCGCTGTCCTACCAGTAGCGCGTTCCCGACGAACGTCCACTCTACGCTCGAGTTTGCGAAGAGCTGGAACGGCTGGGATAGAAGATCTTGCTGCAGCCCCGTCCCCGTTGCGCTGAGCCGATGCTCTCCGGTGAGGGCCGGCGTGTCGACCTGGAACGTCCGCTCCTGATCCCCCCGGACGCTACCGAGGATGCGCGTCACGCCGCCGCTGATCAGCCGCACGGTGGCGCTCGCTCGGGGGCTCCAGTTGTTATTGACGGTGATCGGGATGAGGATGTTCTGGCCCGGCGGCGGCATGGTGGGATCCGGCTCGTTGCTCCCGCTGCCGGCGCAGCCCACGACCGCGAGGGGCATGCTCCCCACGAGAGCGCTTGCCAGCACGAAGGAAAGACTGGACTTGACCGAGGTGAACCCCACCGAGCCGACGCGCGGCCAGAGAGCCCGCATCGGCCGCGCTACGGAGTGCAGGGTTGGGGGTCGTTGTCGTTGCGGTCCGGCTGCTGCTCGGGCGGCGGGACGTTCGAGTTCGTCTGCCGCTCGTTGATGCTGTAGAACCAGCGCCCTGGTATCGCCGAGTGGCCCGGGGCGGGGACCCGGGCCGGAAGGCAGGTCCGCTTGTAGTCGTTCCAGATCTCGATCTGAAGGAGAAGGCCGATGAACTTCTGCTTCATGATCTCCTCGAAGAGCGCCGCGCCGGACAGCCCGTCCACGGGATCCTTGAGCTCGGAGAGGTCGACGCCCCACCAGCTCTCCTGGCAACCGAGCGCGTCCTTAAGCGCGGTCCGCGCGGCCGCGTCGTTTCCGAGCGCCGCATGCGACTCGGCGATGATGAAGTAATTCTCGCTGCAGCTAAGGATCGGGAGCCGGTAGTCTTGTTCGGCCGGCGCGTTGAGGAGGGAGGCGTTCTCCAGCGGGTCGCCGGTCGTCGCGCCCGTCACGTGGCCAATCCTTTGGCCCGCGAAGTCGCCCGTGGCCAGCTCCCAGTAGACGGACGCCCGCGGCTCATCGTCTTCTAGGATCTCCGGCGTTTCGTTGTTCATCATCGACATGATGAGGTCGTTGGCGCGGACGTCGCCCGCTTCGCCCCTAAAGAACCAAAGGTTCTCTTCGCCGGGCGTGCTCGTGTGGTACTCGGTCCAGTTGCCCGAGGTGCTCCGGATCCCCTGTTCGGCCTCGGCCAGCGCCTGGCTATAGCGGCCCGTGCCCTCGACCTCGACCCAGTGAAGGTGGAAACGAGCCTTGAGGGTGTGGGCGACGGCGATCCAGCGGGTCAGGTCACCCCCGAAGCTGAGGTCGCGGTCGCTCGGCCCGACGCCCGAACCATCCATCATGTCGGCGATCGCCTCGCTCAGGAGCCCCTGCACGTCGGCGTAGACATCGGCCTGGTCGTCCAGCGCCGGCTCCGGGAACTCCCCTGGCTGCAGGGCTTCGCGGAACGGCATGTCGCCAAAAATGCTGGCCACCATCCCCGCGAGAAAGGCGACGTGCAGCTTGAGGATGCCGGCGTAGCCGATCCACCCGCTCTCTTCGGCCTTGTCGATCGCCTTCTGCAGGTCGATCATGCCGCCTCCCTGATAGGCGTTGTCCCACAAGCCGGACGTGTCGGTCTCGTTGACATCGTATTGCTCGTGGTTGGCCAGTTGCCTGGTCACGCCTCCCATCTGCTGCATCCAGATAGGATGGATGGCTCCCCGAAAGCCGCCACTTTGCCAGTAAGAAATGTTGTTCTGAGCAGCCACGAAGAGCTGGTCCACCGTGACGTCGGGGAGCGCGTTCGGGTCCGACTCCGGCGGCGTTATGAAATCGCTGCAGCCGCAGAGGCCCATCAGCAGCGCCGACGACAGGCTCGCTGTCCCGATCCTCATCTCGCTACCTCACCAGGTTGATCTGGAAGACGTAGGACCGGACGCGCGGGTTGTTGAAGTACTCGAGCCCGCGGGCCGAGCTTTGTCCTTCG
>JBDHGL010000037.1:0-22160 GCA_039589875.1 Gemmatimonadota bacterium | reverse complement strand
GATTCTGCCGCTGGAGCTCCTGGCGCAGGAGGAGACGTCTCCGCCGGCGGCTCAGGAGGTGGCGGCGTATGTGGAGGCCCACCGGCTGGAGATCGCGGCGGAGCTGATCGATTTCCTGGCTCTGCCCAACGTTGCGGCGGATACGGAAGACATCCGGAGGAACGCAGTGCGGCTCCTGGAGATGATGGAGCGGCGCGGGATCCGGACGCAGCTGCTCGAAGCCGATGGCCCACCGATGGTCTTCGGCGAGATCGAGGTGCCGGGCGCGACCCGGACGATCCTCTTCTACTGCCACTATGATGGCCAACCGGCCGACCCGACCCGTTGGGTGGGCCACGAGCCGTGGGAGCCGGTGCTGCGGAATGGGACGCTGGAGAGTTCTCCGGAGACTTTCTCGCTGCCCGCCGCGGGTTCGGCGATCGAGGACGACTGGCGGATCTACGCCCGCTCGGCCTCGGATGACAAGTCTCCGATCATTGCCTTGCTGACGGCTCTGGATGCCCTCGAAGCTGCCGGCCTGGCACCGACATCCAATCTCAAGTTCATCTTCGAGGGGGACGAGGAAGCGGGCTCTCCCAACCTTGACCTCATGGTGAGGGAGAACGCCGACCTTCTGGCGGCGGATATAGCGGTGATTGCGGATGGTCCGCGTCATTCCAGCGGCCGGCCGACGGCGGTGTTCGGTGTGCGCGGGATCGTCAGCGTGGAGCTGACGGTCTACGGGCCGACGGTGCCGGTGCACAGCGGACACTACGCGAACTGGGCGCCCAACCCGGCCGAGGCGCTGGCGGAGCTGCTCGCGACGACGCAGGCTGAGGACGGGAGCGTGACGATCGCGGGGTGGTACGTGGACGTCTTACCCCTCGGTCCGGCTGACACTGCCGCGCTGGCGGCGCTTCCGGATGAGGAGGAGGAGAGGCTCCGCCTCGGGATAGCCCGGCCGGAAGGCGGCGGCCGCTCGCGCTGGGAGATGGTAACGCTGCCATCGTTCAACGTCCGCGGAATGCGGAGCGCCTGGGTGGGCGATCAGGCGCGGACGATCGTGCCCGACCGCGCGATAGCCAGCCTCGACTTCAGGCTCGTGCGTGACATCCAGCCTAGTGATCAGGTGGAGCGCTTCATCGGTCACGTGCAGGAGCAGGGCTACCATGTCGTATACGACGAGCCCGATCTGGAGACGCGCCAGGCCCACTCCAAGCTCGCGAAGATCGAGTCCAGTCAGGGGTATCCGGCGGTCCGCACTCCGCTCGATGATCCGGCTGCCCGTTCGGTCGCGGACGCCGTGCGGGCCGGGACCGGAGTGGAGCCGGTCGTGATCCCGACACACGGCGGGAGCGTTCCGGGATACGTGTTTCCCGACTACCTGGGCGCGGCCTTCGTGCTCCTCCCGATCGTGAACCCGGACAACAACCAGCACAGCCCGAACGAGAACCTGAGACTCGGCCACCTGTTCGACGGCATCTCCATCTTGGCCGCCGTCATGCTGATGCCCTGAGTCTGTCGGCGATCAGCGGGACCGCCGGCGTACATCCTTGAGGACGTTGCGTCCGAGAACGACGGATGCCGTTACGAGGCCCGAGTAGAGCGCTCCGACGACGCCGTGCGCCACGGTGTCCTGGCCGGTGAGGTAGAGACCCTTGATCGGGGTCCGCGGCGAGAGCCACGGGATCCGGAATCGGTCGGGGGTGAAGCTCACCCCGTAGATCTCTCCCTGTCCGTAGTTTGCAAAATGCTTCGTGGAGAGCGGGGTAGAGAGCTCGCAATAAGCCACCTTGCCTTTGGTCTCCGGGACATGCTCGTACAGGACCTCAAGCAAACGGGCCGAAAAACTCGCCTTCAAGTCCTGGTACCTTTCGCCGCGCTTCATCCACCGTTCGTCCTCCCACGGCTGGAACCAATCGAAAGGAGCAAAGCTGATCATCTCGAGCGTGGCGGTATCTCCGTGTCGCTCGCTCCAGGATGGGTCCTTGGCGGATGGAAACGAGATGTAGACGACCGGGAACGGCGCTTCGGGGTTAGCGTCGAACTCACGGACGTTCCTGTCATGATCGTAGCTCGGGTAGATCCACCGGTTCGTGGCCTTTAGGCCGAGTCGTTCGGCCGGCTCCGCGAGGCCGACGTATAGGCAGATGTGGCTTACCGACGGACGGAGTTTCGTCAACTTCTCATCGAGACCCAGATCTCCTCGCGTCTCAATCTCGATGAGCCCGCCGAGCGTGTTCGCGATGCCCGCGTCGCTGATAACTGCGGGAGCGCTGATCTCCTGGCCGCTCTTCATGCGGACCCCGACCGCCCGTCCGTCCAGGGTCATTATGCTCTCAACCTCGGCGGCGACCAGTAGAGTGCCGCCCGCGTCCTCGATCGTGGGGAGAACGCCCCGGGCGATACTCCCGGAGCCGCCCACCGGGTACGCGGCGCCCTCCATGTAGTGGCTCGCGACGATCGCGTGAATGCCGAAGCTGGACTCGGCAGGCGGAAGACCATACGTGCCCCACTGCCCGGAGAGGACGCCGATCAGGTTGGCGTCGTCGGTCAGCCTGCGTAGGGCTGTCAGCGTCGTCTGATCGGAGAAGCGCAGGAACTTCCGGCAGAGAAAGGGCCGCGTGGGCCAAGCCAAGAAGGGCGGCAGCGCTTTGTGCTGAAAGAACGTCATCGCTGCGGCGTAGGCCTCGTGAGCCATCTCGACATATTGGGCGATCGCGCTATGCTCGGTTGGGAAGTCTCGGGAGATCTCCTCGACGAATTCCTCGCTACCTGCAACAAAATCGTACTGACCGTCGGGAAAGATGATACGGTCGTAGTTGGCGGGCATCGGCGCCCAATCGACGCTTCCGCCACTGATGTCGTCGAACAGGAGCTGCGGTACGGTTCCTTTCCGGTGAAACTCCCCCACATAGTGGACGCCGACATCCCACTCGTAGGCCTTCCGCCGGAACGTGTGGGTGAAGCCGCCCATGGTATAGTGTCTCTCGAGAACGAGCACGCTCTTGCCCGCCTTCGAGAGAAGAGCGGCGGAGGCGAGGCCGCCCATTCCCGAACCGATGACGATCGCATCGAACGGACCCTCGGCCCGCTCGGGGCGGTAGACCTGCGGCTTGCGCGTCTGAGCCAGCCCTTCCTCCCGGACGACGAGGTTCTGACTTCAAGATCGGCGCGTAGACGTCAAGGATAGTCGGCAGTCGCGAATCGAACCATCGGGAGAATCTGGACGGATAGCGTGGGGGATTTGCTCTACCGCCCTGGTCGGTCCGACCGCACATTAGCGCATGCATACAGCCCGAAGAACGCACGGCTTCACCGAGTCGGTGATCCGGGGCATGACCCGGCTCGCGAACGAGCACGGCGCGATCAACCTCTCCCAGGGGTTTCCCAACTTCTCCGCACCCGACGTGGCGAAGCAGGGGGCGGTCCAGGCGATACACGAGGACATCAACCAGTACGCGATCACCTGGGGCTCGCGTCGCTTCAGGCTTGCCCTCGTGCAGAAGTACGCGGACTTCTACGGCATGGAGGTGGACCCGGAAACGGAGATCACCGTGACGTGCGGCGCCACGGAAGCGATGGCAGCCGTGCTGCTGGCGATCGTGAATCCCGGAGAGGAGGTCA
Source organism: Gemmatimonadota bacterium (assembly GCA_039589875.1). Taxonomy (GTDB): domain Bacteria; phylum Gemmatimonadota; class Gemmatimonadetes; order Palauibacterales; family Palauibacteraceae. The sequence continues at coordinate 18,554 of JBDHGL010000037.1, read as the reverse complement.
TCGTCCCGGAGCCGTTCTACGAAAACTATGGCCCGGACACGGTGATCTGCGAAGCCGACCCGGTCTTCGTTCCGCTGGGCCAGCCGCCGGGCTGGGAGCTGGATCTGGACCGGCTCGAGCATGTGTTCTCCGACAGGACCCGTGCGATCATCCTGAACACACCCAACAACCCCACGGGGCGAGTGCTCACGCGTCAGGAGCTCGAGGCTGTCGCGGAGCTCTGTCGCCGGTTCGATGCTTGGGTCGTCACGGACGAGGTGTACGAGCACATCCTTTATGAGGGCGAGCACATCCCGCTCGCGACGCTTCCCGATATGCGGGACCGCAGCATCACGATCAGTGGGGCCTCGAAGACGTACAGCGTCACCGGGTGGCGCGTCGGGACGATCGTCGCGCCGCCGCCGGTAACAGATGCGATCCGCAAGGTGCACGACTTCCTGACCGTCGGAGCGCCCGCTCCGCTTCAGGAGGGGATCGCCGTGGCGATGGAGACTCTCGGGCCTGAGTACTACGAGAGCCTCGCGGCGGATTATCGAGCCCGGCGGGACGTGCTGTACGAGAGCCTGCTCGAGGCCGGATTCCGGGCACAATCACCCGAGGGCGCCTACTACATCCTGGCCGACTTTTCGGAGATCTCGGAGCTGCCCGACGACGAGTTCTCCTACTGGCTCACCCGTGAGATCGGCGTAGCACCGGTACCCGGATCCAGCTTCTACAGCAATCCGGGCGATGGACGACACCTCGTGCGGTTCGCCTTTTGTAAGACCAGGGACGTGCTGGACGAAGCCGGCGAGCGGCTGAGCGCCGTTCGGGAGCGCGCCGTCTGATGCCGCCTCCCGAGGACGCCGACTCGACCGCGCCAAAGACGTCGATCGAGGAGCGCTTCCAGAAGCGCACGGAAATCCGGCTTCCCGCGCGCCGGAACCCGAAGCTCGCGGCGATCGTCAAGCGGGTGAACGAGAGCGACGAGCTGTACGCTCTGTGGGTCGCGACGAACGTCAACGCCGTTGATCGGCTGGGGATGTCCGATCACGGTCCGGTGCACGTCCAGATCGTGACTAACTCGGCGCTGCGGCTTCTCCGGCTCCTGGTCGAAGCCGGCGTAACGCCCAGCATCGTCTCGGATTATGGCCAGGAGCCCGATGAGGCGGAGGTCATCGTCTGTCTGGCCGCGATGCTTCACGACGTAGGCATCGGAATTCACCGCGATGGCCACGAAGCCTTCTCGCTCTTCATCGCCAGGCCGATTCTTAGGGAACTGCTCTCCGGCATCTACGAGGGCCCGACGCTGGAGATCCTGATCTCGGAGGTGCTGCACGCCATCATCGCTCACCGATCGGGCGCTCGGCCGCTCACCGTGGAAGCCGGCGTCCTGAGGATCGCGGACGCGCTGGACATGGCACAGGGCAGATCGCGCATCGCCTTCCGCGCCGGATCGGTCAGCATTCATGCGGTCTCGGCGGAGGCGATCGCGGCCGTCCACATCGAACCGGGCGACGAAACGGCCGTCAACATCCGCGTGGACATGACCAACTCGGCCGGTGTTTTCCAGGTGGACCAGCTTCTGCGCGACAAGCTGCGCGGGTCCGGGCTGGAGGAGCATCTGCAAGTAGAGGCGCACATCGAAGGCGAGACCGAGAAACGCCTGGTCGAAAGGTTTCGTCTTTAGTACGGCGGCTCTCAGAGGTTACCTGCGAGGTATCGGAGGCTGGCGTGGTACTACGAGCTTCGATCGTCCTTCTGCTGATCGGCGTTCTCCTGCCGGCGTGCTCGCGGCAGGCCGTGGTCGGATCGCCAGGCACGCCCGGCGCCGATCCGTCCGAGGCTATGGCGCGGGAGGAACTGGCCGACCTGCACGCGGCTCAGGAGCGCTATTTCGAAGCCAACGGACGCTACACGAACCAGCTGTCCGAGCTGCAGTTTTCCAGACAGCTCGGTGTCGAGGTGAGCATCATTCAGGGGGATCGCCGCGGTTACTCCGCGGTGGCGGAAGCGGGCGAGTCGGAGTGCGCGGTGTTTGGAGGCGAGGCACGCCCGCCGAGGAGCTACGTTACGCGGCCGGGCCTGGTCGGCTGCCGGCCCTGAGGCCGGCGAAGACCAACCGGGTCAGCTTCGGGTAGCGGCGCGCCGCTTTCTCCGCTTCCTACGGCGCTCTGCTGCTTTCATCTTTCTACGCCTCGCCTCGCTCGGCTTTTCGTAGAACCGGTTCTTCTTGATGTCGCGAAAGATCCCCGCGCGCTGGACCTTCCGCCGGAACTTCTTGAGCGCGCGGTCTAGCTCCTCACCATCGTCCAGACGATACTCCAAGCTTCCTCCTTGGCCCTAAGCCACGTTAAACAGGCGGCCGAGCTTTTCTTTGAGCTGAGACGCCAAGCTCTGATCCTCCGATCCGGAGGCTCCTACTCCCGGCATCTCTTCTTCGCCGTGCGGGGCGACGCGATGGGCCTTCGGGCCGCGATCACCGATAATCACCTCGAAGTCGACGTCTTCGCCCTCCTTCAGCGACCGGAACCCGTCACCGATGATGTCGGTGTAGTGAACGAACACGTCCTCGCCGTTACGACGTTTGATGAAGCCGTAACCTTTTTCATTGGAGAACCATTTGACGCTGCCCGTCTCCCGAGCCATGAAGCCATCTCCTTCTCAACATCGATTGATCCGATGTCCTAATTCCGCAGATCATCAGTAAATACAAAGCAACAGGCGCACAAAGTTATCCCGGACAGTCAAGCCTCACAACCACCGTTGTAGCAGCGACAGGGGCGGTATACCCAAGAGGATGGAAGACGTTCTGTCCAAATTTGCTGCATTAGACGAGGCGTCGTATAATGGCTGCCCTGCTCACCGTTCGCGTGCGGTGCCAGACCGGCGAAGCTAGCTGGAATGGAGGTTGGACATGGCTGATGTGTTGTCCATCAAACCGGACGGTCTCTTCGAGTTGGCTGGCAAGGCGTATCAGATTCCCGCCGAGTTTTCAGCCAGGGAAGTATACAGCTACACCCGATTGCTCGAGCCCATACCCGACGTGCCCGGCGGCACCAGCCTGAACGATGAGCAGCGGTCCCGACAACGGGCGTACCTTCTCCGACGTGCGGCAGTCTGCGTGATTCCGGGCCTCCAAATGCGAGCGCTCGAGCCACTGCCCTTGCCCAGCTTGGCCACGATCCACGAGTGGATTGCCGAGCATCGGCCGGAGCTCTCCTCGGCGTATCAACAACTGATCGCCTGACGGGTAGGACTCCCCCGGACGGTCGCCCCTTCGGCCACCTGCGTGACGGGTGTCGAAGGGGTGCCTGCAATTCCCCCCCTGCTGAAGTCGTTTTGAAAGTGCCGGATCGCCTTGCGGTGGCCGGCGGTGGATTTTTTTGGTCAAGCGAGCCGAGATGGAGAACCAGCTGAGACGAGCCAAGATCCTGAGTACGATCGGCCCGGCCAGCGGTGATCCCGGTCCGCTCCGGGAAATCGTCGAGGCGGGCTCCGATGCGGTCCGTATCAACTTCTCACACGCTTCTCACCAGGAGGCCGCCGGGGTCATAGAGCAGGTGCGGGACCTGGCTCGCGAGCTCGGAAGGCCGGTAGGCATCCTCGCCGACCTGCAGGGACCCAAGATCCGGGTAGGAGCGCTCGCCGAACCTCTCTCGGTACGGGAAGGCGAGATCTATCGCTTCGTTCCCGAAGAGTCCGTCGAGGAGTTCAGCGGAGGGCCTGCCGGTAGCGTCATTCCCACGACCTTCGAGCAGCTGGCCCAGGCGGTCGCCTCGGGGAATCGGATTCTGCTCGATGACGGGCGAGTGCACTTCGAAGTGATCGATGTTGACGGTGTGGTCCTCGACGCGCGCGCTCTCGAGGGTGGAGAAGTGAAATCGGGCAAAGGAATCAACCTGCCCGGCGTCGCCATTGAAACGGAGTTTCTGACGGCGAAGGATCGCTCCGATCTGGAGTTCACCGGCTCCAAGCACGTGGACTACATAGGCCTCAGCTTCGTGCAGCGGGCGATCGACCTCCAGGTCGCCAGAGAGGAGATTGGGGGCGAGGCGCTGGTCATCGCGAAGATCGAGAAGGACCAGGCGCTCGAACAGCTCGAGGACATCATTCGGTCCAGCGATGGAGTCATGGTGGCCCGAGGAGACCTCGGCGTCGAACTGCCGTTCGAGGACGTGCCGATGGTCCAGAAGCGCATCATCGGGCTCGGGCAAGATCTGGCCAGGCCGGTGATTACCGCGACACAGATGCTGGAATCGATGATCCATGAGCCCCGTCCGACTCGGGCCGAGGTCTCTGATGTGGCGAACGCGCTGCTCGACGGCACGGACGCGGTCATGCTCTCGGCCGAGACGGCGATCGGCAAATATCCGATCGAAGCGGTTCGCGCGATGGATCGCATCATCCGGCGAATCGAGAGTCAGACGCCGCCGAATCCCCGAGGCCGCCGCCGCCGGCGTACACGGATTCAGCAGTCGAGCTCGGCGGCGATATCTGCCGCTGCCGTGGAAGCGGTGGAGCGTTTGGACGCGCGCTGCATTGTGCCACTTACGCGCAGCGGCTTCACCGCCCGCGTCGTAGCCTCGCAGCGTCCGCCCGTCCCGATCCTGGCGGTTACCGATCAGTGGCGCACCTACAACCAGCTGTCGCTGGTTTGGGGGGTGCGGCCGCTGTTGTATCGGGGCGAAGCCACGTTCGATGGCATGAAGGATTTCGCGAGAGACGAGATCAAGCGTCTTGGCCTCGGCGCGTCCGGCGATCGGTTCGTCATAACGGCCGGCGTACCGTTCCACGTTCCAGGGACGACGAACACGATGCAGGTCGAGGGGCTGTGAGCCCGGCGTCGCCGCGCTCTCGTCGTTTAGCTTCGTGAAGCTCACCTTCCTGGGCACCGGCACCTCGTTCGGTATCCCCGTGGTGGGATGTAGCTGCGCGGTTTGCAGCTCGACGGACCCGAAGAACCGTCGGAGTCGTCACGGCCTCCTTGTCGAAGAGGCCGGCCGGCGCCTGCTGGTGGATACGCCGCCCGAGCTCCGGCTCCAACTCCTGGAGGCGGGTGTGGAGGATCTCGATGCGGTGTACGTGACGCATCCGCATGCCGATCATGTTCACGGGATGGACGATCTTCGCATCTTCTCGCTCCGCTCGGGCAACTCGCTTCCCGTCTATGTTCCTACCGAGCACGAAGAGGAGATCCGCGCGCGGTTCGCCTACATCTGGAGGCCCGACTATCGGGACCAACCCGGGGTGGCGGTGCCGGATCTGGATCTCGAGACGTTCATCGACAGGGAGCAGATCGAGGTGGCCGGCTTTACGCTGCTGCCGATAGCGTGCCCACACGGTTACTACCGGAGCTACGGGTTTCGGGTGGGCAATGCGGCCCTGATCGTCGATGCCAAGGAGATTCCGACCGGTGCGGAGCACCTGCTGAATGATCTGGAGGTGCTGATACTCGGCGCGCTGTGGTTCGGCCATCCGCATCCCACCCATTTCAACGTCGAAGAAGCCGTCGCCGTGGCGGATCGGCTCGGTGCCTCACGTACCTACCTGACGCACCTCACCCATCGACTGGAGCACTCCGAGCTGGCTCGACGGTTGCCGGACGGCGTGTACCCGGCCTACGACGGACTCGTTGTCGAGTGCTAGACCAGAAGAACGTTCGGAACTTCTGCATCATCGCTCACATCGATCACGGCAAATCGACGCTGGCCGACAGGCTCCTGGAAGCCACGGGCACCGTAGAGCCGCGGAAGATGAAGGCTCAGGTACTCGATTCCATGGAGCTCGAACGCGAGCGCGGCATCACCATCAAGCTGAACGCGATCCGGATGATCTTCGAGCGGGGTGGCGAGACGTACCAGCTCAACCTGATCGATACGCCGGGCCACGTGGACTTTACGTATGAGGTGAGCCGCAGCCTGGCGGCCTGCGAGGGCGCGCTCCTCGTAGTCGACGCCAGCCAGGGGATCGAGGCCCAAACCTTGTCGAACCTCTACCTTGCTCTCGAAGCGGGGCTCGAGATCGTGCCGCTGGTGAACAAGATCGACCTACCCGCGGCGGATCCGGACGCGATCCGAGGCGAGCTGGTGGACCTTCTCGGCGTGGCCGAGGATGAGGTCTTGGCCGTTTCCGCGAAGCACGGAGATGGGATCGATGAACTGCTCGATGCGATCGTGAGTCGGGTGCCACCGCCGCACGGAGAGGCGGACGCCCCCCTCCGGGCTCTCGTTTTCGATTCCCAATACGACCAGTATCGCGGAGCCGTGCCGCTCATCAGGGTGGTGGACGGCGTGCTTCGGCCGGGGATGCGCATCGCGTTCGGTGCCCGAGACGCGACGTACGACGTGGACGAGGTCGGGTACATGCAGCTCGCCTTCCAGCCGACGGACGCACTGGGAGCCGGAGAGGTCGGATATCTGACGGCCCAGATCAAGCGGGTGGCCGATACCAGGGTTGGCGACACGATCTTCGACGCGGATCGACGAGCCACGGGTCTCCTGCCGGGATATCAGGACGTAAAGCCCATGGTGTTCGCCGGAGTCTACCCGAGCGATTCGGACGACTTCGAGCTGTTGCGGGACGCCCTCGAGAAGCTCCAACTCAACGACGCGAGCCTTCATTGGGAGCCGGAAACCTCGACCGCTTTGGGCTTTGGATTCCGGTGCGGCTTCCTCGGCCTGCTGCATATGGAGATCGTACAGGAGAGGCTCGAGCGCGAGTTCGACCTCGACTTGGTCACGACGATCCCCAACGTGGCCTATCGAGTGACGACGACGGCCGGCCGGACGGAAGAAGTGGAAAACCCGAGCCGCATGCCGGAGCGCGGCCGCATAGAGATGCTCGAAGAGCCCTACGTGCGAACTCGGGTCCTTTGCCCGGCCGACTACATCGGAGGCATTCAGGCTCTTTGCCACGATCGGCGCGGGACCTACGTCAGCATGCACTATCTGGATACTCTGCGCGTCGAACTGACTTACGAGCTTCCATTGGCGGAGATCGTGCTCGATTTTTACGACAGGTTGAAATCGGTCTCGAGAGGTTACGCCTCCATGGACTACGAGCCGATCGGCTACCGAGGATCCGATCTCGTCAGGCTGGATATTCTGCTGAACGGAGACTCGGTGGATGCGCTCAGCGTGATCGTTCACCGAGACCACGCCTACGAGCATGGGCGAAAGGTGACCTCGAAGCTGAAGGACCTGATCCCGCGTCAACAGTTCCAGGTTGCCATTCAGGCCGCGATCGGGAAGGACGTGATCGCGCGCACGACGGTCAGGCCGTACCGAAAACACGTGACCGCGAAGTGCTACGGGGGGGACATCACGAGAAAGCGGAAGCTCCTCGAGAAACAGAAGAGCGGAAAGCGCCGGATGAAGCAGGTCGGCGCCGTCGAGGTGCCTCAGGAAGCGTTCCTGGCCGTAAGGCAGGTCGGAGACTGAAGCCGCGATGAACGATCGCCACATCATCGGAGTCGATCTGGGCGGCACGTCGCTCAACGTCGGTGTCGTCCCATTCGATGGTGGGACCGTGCTCGGCATGCGGTCACTTCCGACCGAGTCGCAGAGAGGCCCGAAGTTCGTCGTCGATCGGATGATCGATATGATACGCGCCGCCATGAAGGATGCGCGGCGTGAGGCGGGAATCCGGAAAGACGGCTTTCTCGGGATCGGGATCGGCTCGCCGGGTCCACTGGATCGCGGATCCGGTACGGTGCTCGAGACCCCCAACCTCGGATGGCGCAACTTCCCGCTTCGCGACCTCATCGCGAACGGCGTCGGCCTGGAGGCGGTGCTGGACAACGACGCCAACTGCGCGGCGCTCGGCGAGTACTGGCAGGGAGCCGGTCGAGACGTGCGCAACCTCATTGCGGTGACGCTGGGAACGGGCATCGGGGGCGGCATCGTGCTCGACGGGCAGGTCTTTCACGGGGCCTCCGATGTTGCCGGAGAGCTCGGGCACATGACCATCGATTCGACGGGCAGGAAATGTAATTGCGGCAACTACGGCTGCCTCGAGGCCTACGCGTCCGGACCGGCGATCGCCGCAAGGGCGTTGGAGGGTTTGGAGGCCGGAGCCGACAGCGTGTTGCCATCGCTGGTCAACGGTGCCCTGGAACGGATAACGGCCGAGACCGTTTACGACGCGATCGTGGAAGGGGACCTCTACGCAAAAGAGGTGATGCGCGAGACCGCGAAGTTCCTGGGCACGGGGCTCGCCAACCTCATCAACCTGCTCAACCCCGACATGATCGTGATCTCCGGCGGGGTGACCAAGGCCGGCGCGCATCTACTCGATCCGCTGCGATCGGAGGTTCGCCGACGGGCCTTTCGAGAGGGCTTCGAGCGCTGCGAGATCGTCACGAGCGAGCTCGGCGGAATGGCGGGCGTCGTGGGAGCGGCCGCCACATTTCGGGTCGAGAAGAACGGAAGCCTCGTCGGATGAAGCGGTTGGGCGCGATCGGCACCATGGTTTGGGATACGATCCATGCCCGAGATCCGAGTCGAAGCGAACCGATCGAGGAGTGGGGAGGGATCTGCTACGGTTTGTCGGCCTTCGAGGCAGGCGCGCCGGAGGGTTGGGGCCTCGTTCCGATCATAAAGGTGGGTGCCGACCTGCGAGATCAAGCCGATCGTTACCTCAGTGCGCTCCCCCGAATCGTTTCCCTGGATGGCGTGCGGACGGTTCCCGAGCTCAACAACCGGGTCGAGCTGTTCTACCAGAACGAGACTCGGCGGTGCGAGAAACTGACGGGCGGCGTTCCGGGCTGGACCTGGGAAGAGCTCGAGCCGCTCGCGTCCTCCGTTGACGCCCTGTACGTTAACTTCATCGCGGGCTGGGAGCTGGATCTGCCTGGTGCGCAGAAGGTTAGAGAGAGCTTCTCCGGGCCCATCTACTGTGATCTCCACTCGATTTTTCTCGGTGTGGGTGCCAAGGGCGTCCGGGAGCCCAGGCCGCTGGCAAGATGGCGAGAGTGGCTGCGCTGCTTCGATTTCGTGCAGATCAACGAGTTTGAGTTCGATATCCTCGCGGGTGCGTGGGGTGACCCGTGGCATCTGGCGGCCGAGATCGTGGGCGACGAGACGAAGGTGCTGTTCGTAACGCTCGGTGATCGAGGGGCCGCCTGGGTGGCTACGGCGGGTTTTGATGGATTGAGCCTGCCCCCCACGCCCGCCAGCTCCGTCTCCGCTGGCGGCCGGGCCTCCTCGGCTGCCTCCAGCGGCTTTGCTCCAACGCCGAGCGTCGCAGCCGAGGCTGATCCGACGGGCTGCGGAGACGTTTGGGGGATGATCTGCTTCGTTTCGCTTCTGGGGGGCGCCTCGCTGCGCGGGGCGGTCGAGCAGGCCAACCTCCTGGCATCTCGAAACGCCGCTCACAGGGGGGCTTCGCATCTCAGCCGTCTGCTTGACCCTGCCGAGCGAATCCTCGAGCCACGTGAGCAAAGCTCGTGAGCGGAATCGGTACACGGACCGCCGACCGGAGAGACGCATGAGCCGCGTCATCCAGGTGCCCGACGAGCTGAACGAGGACACCTTCGAGACTCTGATTGGTGAGCTCGTGGAAGCGCGGGAGGGAGAGCGTCTTCTCTTCGATGCACGACATGTTCGGTGGGTATCTCCGTACGGTCTGATCGGCTTGCTGGCGGCCGGACAGGTGGGGAGCGATCGAACGGGCCTGGCTCCCGCCATCGAAACGCCCGAGTCCTCCGATGTGCGTAGCTATCTCGATCGCATGGACTTCTGGCAGAACGCCAGCTCGATCTACGATCTGGGCGCGCGACCGACCCGGCAACACGGCCGCTCGGATGCATTGCTCGAGATCACTCCGATCCGTTCTCACCAGGACGTGCATCACGTCGTCGAGCGCGTGCGCGAGAGGGCGGCCTTGATACTTGAGAACCGCCTCCACTACCCGAAGCCGGCGGTCATCCAGTTCAGCGTCATGCTTTCCGAGGTCTGTCAGAACATCTTGGAGCACGCGGAGGCGGTCGGGTGGGTGTGCGCCCAAACCTATTATTGGAAGCGTCGTCTCGGCCGCGATGTGCTGGTCTTGGCGGTGATGGACGTGGGGGTCGGGTTTCAGGGCTCGCTGGCCTCGGAGCACGCGCGTCGCCATGGAGACCGCTGGTCGGCGGCGACCGCGTTGGAGGCGGCCTTCCTCAACGGCGAATCACGCTTCCGAGATCCTGGACGAGGCCAGGGGCTGCAAGCGATCCGCAAACAGGTCACGAAGTGGAACGGCGAGGTGCGGATCCGCAGCGGTGATGCGATGATCGCGCGCGTGCCGGATTGGGATGACCTATCACCGCTCAGAGGCGGGTTGCCTTTCTTTCCCGGAGCCCAGGTGCTCATCGTCATGCCGGCTCGCGTGGAGGAGGCGGTTCCTGCATGACCGCTTCGAGCCGTAGACCGAGTCCACTCGTGTCCGAAGCGAGCCTGTTCAGCTATTTGGTGACGCGGCCCACCGGTCGGGCCGTTCGCATGAGCATCGAGAAGCAGGTGGCCCGTCACGACGGCGAGGTGCTCACCGTGTTGGATTTCCGGAACGTGGCGGTTATCGACTACAGCTGTGCGGACGAGGTCGTGGCGGAGCTCGCCTATCTTGCGGTGACACGGCGTCGATCGGCCGGCCCGACACGGCGGTTCGTGCTGATCCGGGGCCTTGAAGAGCACCACGAGGACCCGATCGATTCGGCGCTTCGCCGCAGGGCGTTGGCCGTCGCTGCCGAGCGCTCGGACGGGGAGCCGGTTCTGCTCGGCGACGTGGAAGATCGCGAAGCGAGGCTATGGCGGCATGTGTGCGATCACGAGCGTGTCGATCCGGAGCCGCTCGACGACGAGCTCGGGCTTCCCGCCGGGGAGGCTCGCACGCGCCTCGAGGAGCTGTTTCGCCGGCGCCTCGTGACACGAATAGCGGGCGAGTACATCTCCTTCGGTCGCGTTCTCGTCGACTCGTCACGACCTCCCAGCTAGGCCTTCGACACCGTTGAGAGGCCTCGCCCGCAGGCTGATCGCAGCTTCCGCACTACTCATCTTCGTCGCGGCTTCGGCTTTCACGTTCGCCTTCTTCTACCTTCGTTCGTCCGTGCAGGCGATGGAAGGGACCATCGAAGTGTCGGGACTCGAGAGTCCGGTTACAGTGATCGCGGATCGTTTCTCGATACCCCATCTCTACGCGGTCGGCGAATCGGACCTGTTCTTCGCGCAGGGATTCGTCCACGCGTCGGAACGGCTCTGGCAGATGGAGATGTTTCGACGGGTGGCTCAGGGCAGGCTTGCCGAACTGTTCGGCGAGCGCGCCCTCGGAGCCGATCGCCTCATCCGGACGCTAGATCTCTGGGGCGCCGCCGGGGAGAGCGTGGAGGCGCTCGCCGCCGACGAACGTCGGCTTCTGGAGGCTTATGCCTCGGGGGTCAACGCGAGGTTGGCTACGTGGAACGGCCCGCTGCCGCCCGAATTCCTCATCCTCGGCATCAGGCCCGAGCCGTGGGAGCCTCAGGCCACGGCCGCCATTGGAAAAGTGATGGCGCTCGACCTGTCGGCCTGGCGCACCGAGCTCGCCCGATTCTACGCGACGGGGATACTCTCGCCTGAGAAGACGGCCTACCTGCCGCCGACCTATCCGGACTGGGGCGTCACGATCATAGATGAGCCAATCCCGCTTCCCTCGGCCTTCACGCACCCTCCCGTAGGCGCGGCACGGATCCGATCGAGTTCGTCCGTCGCGCAAGCCCGAGCGCTTCGGTCGGACGATCTTGCAGACCGACTTGAGTCCTGGCGTGCGGCGTTCGCCATTCTCTCCCGCCATGGATTCCGGGCATCCAATGCGTGGGCCGTGGGCCGTAGCCGCACGACGCACGGCGGCTCGCTGCTCGCGAGTGACATGCACCTTGGACTGGACGCACCGGCGAAGTGGTATATACAGGCGCTCCACGCTGAGGAGTCGGGATACCACGCGGCGGGTGTCTCGCTTCCCGGCGCCCCGGGGGTGGTCGTGGGCTACAACGAGGGTGTTGCGTGGGGTTTCACCAACGGGATGACCAACGACATGGACTTCGCGATCGAGGCGCTGAACCTGGATCGCACAGCCTATCGAGACGGCGACGCATGGCTCGAATTCGGCGTCCGGTCCGATACCATCCACGTTCGCGGTACCGAGGATCCCGTGATCCACGAGGTGCGGAGCACGGTGCGAGGGCCGGTTATCTCCGATGTGCTCCCACCGCTCGGTGCGACCCTCTCCGTTCTGTGGGTGGCGCGGCGGCCGACGACCGAGCTGAGCGGCCTTCTGCAGATGAACCGGGCGACGCGTGCCGATGAGTTCGACCTGGCGATTCAGGAGTTCGATTCGCCTCAGCAGAACGTCGTGTACGCGGCTTCGGACGGGACGATCGGTTACCGGTTGAGCGGAACGGTGCCGCTTCATCCAGGCGTGGACGGCTCTCTCCCCGTCGAGTTCGACAAGATCGGAGATCCTTGGAGCTCTTTCTGGCCCGCGGAGGAGCTGCCGGCCACACGCGATCCGGCAAGCGGTGTCCTGGTGACCGCGAACAACCTCCAGGCTCCGAACGTCTTCGGCATCATCGGATCCGACTATGCAGCCCCTTTCCGGGCGGGCCGGATCCGCGAGCGTCTCGAGACGGGATCGGGTTGGACGGCGGGCGAGATGGCTGGGCTCCAACACGATACTTATAGCCGTCTGGCGGACAGGGTCGGTAGGCACGCCGTGGCTGCCGCCCGGCGCGTCGACGGAGACTCGGCTGCCGCGCTTCTCGAAGGCTGGGATCGTCGAGTCGATCCCGGTTCGCGGGCCGCGAGCCTCTTCTATGCTTGGTTCTACCGGCTGCGCGATCTGGTGGCCGGCGATGAGTTCGAAGATCAACCCTGGAAGGAGTTTCCCGCCCTCGCTCTGGTGCGGATCCTCGAGGAACGTGACAGCCCCTGGGTGGATGATATCCGCACCGATACGGTTGAGACTCTGGCCGGGCTAGAGGAGGAAGCGTTCCGCGATGCCGTCCGAGTCACCGGTCTGAGACCCTGGGGCGAGATTCACTTCGAGCGCTCGGTGCACGTGCTGGGTAGATCGGCTTGGTTGGAGCGCCTCTTCAGGTTCAACATCGGACCGTATCCTAGCGGTGGGGCGCCGAACACGGTGCGTCCCGACGACTACGGGCGCTGGAGTCCGTTGGACTCGACCTCCTGGACTCCACCGTATCTGGGTGACTACGGTCCTTCCGAACGATTCGTCGCCGACATGAGGGAGGGAAGGGTAGTGGGCTATTTCTTGCTTCCGACCGGCCAGAGCGGGAACCCGTTCAGCTCCCATTACCGGGACATGGCCGCTCGCTGGAGTGACCCGCAACTCGTGCCCGTCCCGCTGCAGAGAAAAGACGTCGACGCCCGCGGCGATCGGAGGTTTCAACTGCGCCCGGTGTCGAACTGAAAACGCTGACCGGGCGAACGCTCGGAACCCGTCTCACTACCGGCGGTATGAGGGCTTCCGAGGGTCCGGCCCCTTTTGACCGGTCCGTTGCGGCCGGCTAGCTTGAGGCAGCTTCCCGAGGCGTGAATCCGAATGAGCGATCCCACGAGCACTGTCAGCAATCGAGAGAAGATCGAGGACGTGCTCGCCTCGGTCCGACCGGCCATCCGCTCCGATGGGGGTGATGTGGAGCTGGTAGGCTACGATGAGGAAAAAGGCCTCGTGAAGCTTCGCATGGTCGGGGCTTGCTACGCATGCCCGATGTCGATGTTCACCCTGAAGGCCGGCATCGAGCAGCGACTCCGCATGCAGGTCCCCGGAGTCCGGGCCGTCGAGGCCATCTGACGAATATCGTGCAGGGCCGGCCTGGCCCGCCACATGCTTCGCCGACCAGCGCCGCCCCGGGGGACACGAACATGGATGAGGACCGTACACGGAAAGAGACCGCGACCCGCGCAGGCAAGCGGTCACTTCCGATCGTCGGCCAGACCGAGGGCAGCCAGCCAGCCGGCGAGGCAGGCGCTGGGACGACCGCGCCGCCCGGGATGCGGCCCACGGAGGCCGACGGAGCCGCTTCGTCGCGCCACCCGAGAGATGCCGCTCCGATGGAGGGTGTCGGACAGGTCGTGGCCGTCAGCTCCGGTAAGGGTGGTGTGGGGAAGTCTACCGTATCGACGAACCTGGCAGCCGCCTGGGCCGACATGGGCCACAGGGTCGGGCTGCTCGACGCGGACGTCTACGGCCCCGATATCCCGACGATGTTCGGCACGTTCGCCAGGCCGCGGATGGTCGAGAATCACGTCATTCCTCCGGAGGCGCACGGCGTCAAGCTGATGAGCTTGGGTTTCCTCGTGGATGAGGACACCCCTGCGATCTGGAGGGGCCCGATCATAATGGGGATCGTTCGGCAGTTCCTTCAGCAGGTCGCTTGGGAGGAGCTGGACTACCTGATCGTGGACTTGCCTCCCGGAACCGGCGATGCCCAGCTCTCGCTTTGCCAGCTGGTTCAGGTCGCGGGAGCCGTCATGGTCACGACTCCCCAGGACGTGGCCGTCGGTGGCGTATTGAAGGGGATCCGCATGTTCGAGACGCTGGATGTGCCCGTCGTCGGAGTCGTGGAGAACATGAGTGGCTTCGTCTGTCCGAACTGCGACTCGGCGCACGACATCTTCGGCCTCGGCGGGGGTGAGAAACTGGCAGCGACGCTGGGCTTGCCGTTTCTCGGCGCGATTCCGCTCGGCATGGCGGTGCGGGAGGAAGGCGATCGCGGTCTTCCGACCGTCATCGGCCGGCCGGATTCAGCGGAAGCGAAGGCGTTTCGGAACGTGGCCGCGGCCGCCGCCGGTCGGCTTCAGGAGCTGCAGCCGGAGCACGCCTGACGGCATCCGGATCTCCCTGGATTCCATCTCCGAACCGGGAGCCATGACCGCCGTAACACTCCTCACCGACTTCGGAACGCGCGACGGCTACGCGGGGGAGATCAAGGGCGTGCTTGCCACACGAGCTCCGGAAGCGGTGCTGGTGGACATCGCTCACGATCTGTCACCGGGAGACGTGCGCGGTGCAGCGTGGGTGCTCGGCCGCACATGGACGCGCTTCCCGGCCGGGACCGTTCATCTGGCCGTCGTGGATCCCGGAGTCGGAGGAGAGCGGCGACCGGTTGCTCTCCGCCTGGCCGAGCGTTGGTTCGTCGGACCCGACAACGGGCTGATCACGCTGGCTCGTCGATCACATGCCGTCGCCGAGGCACGACAGATCGACCCGTCGATCGGCGAGCATCCCGTGTCGGATACGTTCCATGGACGAGATCTCTTCGCTCCTGCCGCGGCCCACCTGGCCGCCGGACGGACGGCCAGCAAGCTCGGACCGTCGATCGAGTCCGAAAGCATTGTCGGACTAAGGGTCCCAAGGCCGGCGCGTGATGGCGAGGTGCTCCGCGGGCACGTCGCGCATGTGGACCACTTCGGAAACCTGATCACGAATCTTCCCGTGGAGTGGCTGCCTCCCGAGCCTGCTGCCGAGCTGGCTGGAACGACGGTAACAGCTCTGGCAGCGAGCTACGACGCGGTGACACCCGGCCAGCTGATGATGAGCCGCGGCTCGGGAGGAACCATGGAGATATCGATGCGTGACGGCCGTGCCTGTGACCTGCTCGAGGTCGAGAGGGACGAACCGGTAATGGTACGGCCGGCGGGCTGAAGCGCTGCAGCCCGAGGTCGGTGCGGAGCCGCTCCGACCGGGCTTCTACGGACCGTTACGGGACGAGATCTACCTCGATGGCGCCGAACGCGGTTTCCAGCCGGAGCTCCAGGTGATACTCGGCGTTTTCCCAGTTGGGCGATCGGAAGCCATCGTCCACCTTGTCGAAGCCGGGAGCCCTGAACGAAGTGAGGAAGCTGCTTTTCCGGATCCAGACGCCCAGTTCCGCAGGCAGCTTCAGCTTCAACGAGCCCACGCCCATCTTGACCGTGCCGGTGGCGTCCCTGCTCCATTCGCCGCCGAAGTCCAGCACGACGTCGCCCACGCCGCCCTTGAGTTCGAAGCTTTCGAACCTGGCGTTGCCGAGGCTCTCGGTACGGATCTCGGCGGCTCCGGCGCGAATGACCAATTCGACCATCTCGACCGGATTCGGCTTCTCGAAAGATAGCTCCGTCTCGCTCGCTGCCGTGGTGAGCTCGAGCCTCGATAGCGCCACGCCACCCAGCTCGACCTCGTTCTTGGCCGCGCCGGCCGCGATCTTGAGATCGATCGGCAGTCGGAGCCCCAGCTTGAGGTCCAACGTTCCGGCCGACTTGTCGAGATCCCTCAGATCCCCGAGGTCGAATGAGAGGTTGGTGTCCGAGTCGAGATCGCCCGACGTGAGCGCCTCGATCCACTCGCCGTTGTCGCCGACGGTCGTCAGTCCAACAGTGAGGTCTCCCCGGCCGTCCTTCAGCTCCCAGCTCCGGACCGGCTTGAACTTCTCGGAGTCGTACGTCATCCGGAGATCGTACAACAGGTCCCCGTCGCCCGGCTCGATCGTCAACTCACCCGCGCCGTAGACGAGCTCGAGGCTGAAGGACTCGCTGACCGAATGGGCCTGCCGGGCAGAACGAAACTCCGTCCACTCCTGACCATGTAGCGTCCCGGCGTGAACGGTCACGAGACCGCTCAGCGCCAGTCCGGCGGTCGCTCCGCGAAAGGCGGCTCGGCGAGCTCTTGTCACGCTACGTCTTCCTTCTCGGAGGCGAACGGAACCCTGCTCGTATAGCCAGCGTGGCCGCGGGCGTGCTCCGTTCTGGTGCCGCCTCGCGAGAGGATAACCGCTCCAAAGCCGAGCGTGACGGCCGCCCACGTAACGACGCAAGCGACGAACATCGTGAGGCCTCTGAGGAAAGACAGCGGTCCACCGAACGCCCACAGAACCGAGACGAGGGCGTAGGGGATCAGCAGGAATGCGAGCCCGCTGAGGACGTAATAGTACGAGTTGGATCGACGCAGCCTCTCGAGCAGCTGGCTGCGGAATCGTCGCGCCGCCAGGATTTCACCGGCTGCATGAGCCACGGCCAGATAGCCGCCGATCAGCGCCAGGGCCACGGCGAGCGCGTAGAACGGAATCAGAAGCCAGGTGATCACGGCGACCACGAGGATCAGCGAGACCGGAAAGAAGAGGACTTCGCCGGCCAAGCCGGTGGCGAACGAGCGCGCCACGTTGTTGCGCGCCGTGTCGGCTACGGCCTCTAGCCTTGGTCGCGTGAAGTAGACGAGCCCCAGCCCGGCGAGCCCGAGGCCGATGAACCAGCCGAGCGTCGTTCCCAGTCCATCCATCGCGCGCTCGAAGTTCCGATACACGGAGCCGAAGAAGCCACCCCGACTGCGTTCCACGACGTGGATCCGTGGCACGGACGACCTGACGCGGACGTCGGGTGCCGCCGCCGGAGCCGGCGGATCGAGAGGGACGATCGAAAGCAGCTCACCAGCGACGTGAGCGTCCCCGTGTTGCTGCACCTCGCCACCGACCTGGAGAATATCGCCCTCGATCGTCGCGTTAGGCATAAGATTGAGGACGCCGTCGAGAACGAGCACGTCTCCCGAAACGGTGCCGTCGAGATCGAGCTCCCCGTCGAGCAATGCCAGATTGCCCTCGACGGTCCGATCGGACGCGATGCCGTACGAGTCGTGAACGATGAGCGCAAGCTCCTCATCCGCGTCCGAGGCGTCTTCGCCCAACCGGTCGAGCGAAGAGCGCAGCCGCTCGAGTTGGTCGCCGAGCTGTCCGAAGGAAAGCCGTCCGGGGGCGATCGACACGCCGCCGTTCGGACCCTCCATCTGCACCTCTTCGCCGACCGCATCGGCCACCTCGACGATGTTGGCGGGCGGGGTGCTCCCAGTCGCGGAGTCCAGTGCCGCTTCGAGGATCGCCGCGGCGGATTCGTCGGCTTCGGCCGGTGCCGACCAGTCCCGCAGCGCCTCCGCTAGGCCTTCTGCGGAAAAGACCGCGGGGCTGCGGAGAAGCGACCGCCACTCCGTATCCAGGGGTCCACCGGGCTCATAATCCGCCCGTTTCACGCCGTCGATGAACAGCGTTCCCTTTTCGAGGCGAATGGTACGCGTGGCTCCGTCGGGGAGTGCCAGCGTCAGCGTCGCCCTGTCGCTCGACAAGGAGACCGAGGCCGTCAGCGCATCCTGCGATCCCGCCTGCTGGATCTCCTGTCCGGCCGCCGGCGACGCGAGCGTCGCGGCAGTGCTCGCGAGGGCGACCATCGCCACCGAGTAGACGCCGTTCCGGGTTCTCTCGATTCCGTTCCTCATGCGATTACTTGAAGCTCCTACGTTGATCGGTTGTCCTCTATGCAGCGCGACGCAGGCGCAACGGTGCGGGCTGCATCAGCCTCAGCATCGCTCCGGCGGCACTGATCGTTACGAGGCTGAGCGCCGACGCCAGGAGGATCGCGCCCTCCATGCCGATGCGGCCGACCCCGTCCACCACGGCTCGAATCAGCGACGAGCTCCACAACGCTCCGCCGATCGTCATCACCACCTGAAGCGAGAAGTCACGAGCTTGCTGGATCATCAGTCCGAAGAGTCCTGCCACGCTCATCTCCGGCTGGTTG
>JBDHGL010000036.1:0-41715 GCA_039589875.1 Gemmatimonadota bacterium | reverse complement strand
GTCGTCTTGCGCGTCGACCACGAGTGGGAGCTGGAGCGCGGTCCCCAACATGCGATCTCCGTCGGGGTGCAGAATCCGAATCGTCGCGGGGCGGTCGTTCAGGAGAGTGATATCCAGGGCGGGCGGCGGAAGCACGTCGCGCAGCCCCGAGGCGGCGGTGATCCTCCACTCCCACGCCCCGCTGATCCCAGGCCGAAAGTCGCCCGAGAACGCCTGCGCTTCGACGCTGAGCTCGACTTCAGCCGCGTCGCCGAGCGGAGCGAGGACGACTTTCGCGAGATCACCGTTAGACTCGCCGCGCACGTGGAGAGTCGTGCCCTCCGGGATGACGAGCCCCGGAAACGGACGCCTCAGCGTCTCGTTCGGACGGCGGAGATAGCTCGGATAGCGCAGGTCGATGGACAAGCTAGAGAAGAGGATCGGGTCGAGCGGCTGGATCTCGAGCACTTCACTCGTCCGGCCGCCGTCGTCCTCTACCCAGATTCGGGTTCGTGCACGGATCGGCGCGCTCTGAGCCTCGGCCATACCGGACGCGGGATCCAAAGCGAGCGGACGGCGGCGCGGCGGCTCACCAGGCACCTGTTCAAACAGGTCCACGCGCGAACGCCCCTCGGCGAGAATCCGGATTACCGTAGTCGCGCCGCGTGGCACCTGATCCGCTGCTTCGAGCTGGATCGGCGAAACAGGCGTCTGAGCCAGGACCCGCCACGGCTGCGCCCAAATTCGAGCCGTCCGTACCGTTTGTGCGGGTCGGACCAGTACCGACAGAACCAAGAGCCCCATTACAGTCGAGGCAGTCATGATTCCGGCCAGGAGACGATGGCGCCAACGGCGGTGAGTGTCCGGAAAGACGCTGCCGGAGTCGCGCTGCCGGAGTGAATCCGCTACGAGGCTCCGGTGGGCGGCAGCCAGGCCGAGCGACTCTCCCGGCCCAACCTCATGTAACTCCAGAGCGGTGCGCAGCTCTCCGTCGGCCAGATGAGCCGCCTCCTCAGCCTCCGGCACCAGCGCCGGAAGACTCAACTCCGCGCGGGTGCGCCGACGGCTACCGGCCAGGATCAGCAGAACGGCTCCAAGGCCAGCGAGCAGAGTCAGAAGAATCGCGTCCTCGGCCAACCGGGCGGGTAGGATCGTTCCGATGAGAAAGGCGAAGATGGCCGATGACATAGCGAGACAGGCTGCAGTCAGGCCTGCCCGTCTACGAATGGCTCGTAGCGCGGGAAACAGCGAGCTTAGCTGAGCGTCGTCCGTCGACACGCCTCTCCGGATCTGCTGCTCAACCACCGGCACCAACCTCGTTCACGTCAGGAGCTCTCCTCTGGCCGCATGTGGCGCAGAGCGACATCGTAGGCGGCATTCCGCGGCACACCGAACTCGTCTGCGATGCGCGCCTGGAGATCGCGCGTGCTCATGCCCTCGCCCGCCCAGATCGCCGCTGCTCGATCGATCTCGGCGAGCCTATCCTCCCAGGCGGCCGTCTCCGTTTCCCCTTCGAGGACAAGCGTTACCTCCCCTTTCGTCTCATCCCCAAAAGCTGCAACGAGTTCCGCCACCGTTCCGTGCCGGATCGTCTCGTGAAGCTTGGTGAGCTCGCGACACACGGCGCACCGTCGGCCACCGAGGCCCGCATCCCTCAGCTGGCGCAGAAGCTCCCCCACACGGCGGGGCGACTCGAACGCGACCACGGGCATCGGCATTCCGGAGGTGAGCTCGATCCAGGCAGCCCTCGCGGCCATTTTGCGGGGCGGGAACCCCAGAAACGCGAACCGGTCTCCCGCGAAGCCGGACGCAGCCAGCGCCGCCGTGACGGCCGACGGACCCGGCAACGGTACGACGTCGTAGCCCCTATCCAGAACCGCACGAACCAGGCGCGCGCCGGGATCCGAGATCACGGGAGTTCCCGCATCTGAAACGAGTGCACAGCTTTCCGTGTTCTCCAGTCTCTTGAGAACTTCGGTGGTCCGCGCAGTTTCGTTGTGCTCATGCAGGGAGCGCAGCGATGCCGCGGAATCCAGCCATGCCAGTAGCCGGCCGGTGCGGCGGGTATCCTCCGCGTACACGACATCCACTTCCCGCAGCGCATCCCGCGCACGGTCGGTTATGTCGGCGAGGTTGCCGATCGGAGTGCTGACTACGTAGAGCGCGCTATCCATGCCTACAAGAACGCCTCCCGCTCCACATCCGGAAAGCAGGAGGCGCTGATGCGTGTGACGAGTCCTCGGCCGCCGCCACCGGGCTCCGCCGGAGTCGGTCTCGACCGTGGGCTTCAGATGTGTTGCTGGATCTTTCTCTCCAGAGCGGCCTTAGGGACCGCGCCCACAACGGTGTCTACGTGCTGACCGCCCTTGAAGAACAGGATGCTGGGGATCGATCGCACAGCGAACTGCATAGCCGTTCTCTGGTTCTCATCGACGTCCAGCTTCCCGACCTTGAGGCTTCCGGCATGCTCCTCGGCCAATTCCTCGACGACCGGTGCCACCATCCGGCACGGCCCGCACCACTCGGCCCAAAAGTCGATCATCACGAGTCCTTCGTGAGCGCCCACCTCTTCCTCGAAGGTTTCGTCCGTGATGGTTACGAGTCTGGTCTCGGTTGTCATATTCTCTCCCATAAACGCCTCGGTAGAAAAACGCCGTGCCTCGACGTAGAATGCGGCCGCAAGGAAGTGTCCGTGTCGGCGACGATGTCCGCCGATCTTTCACCGGCCCTCGCTACCGAGCTTCGAGGCGTGCCCAAGATCGACCACCTAGGAATCGCGGTCAACTCCCTGGATGCCTCCGTTCCGCTCTATGCGGCGCTGTTGGGAGAGAACCCGAACGGATGCGAAGAGGTTCCGTCGGAGGGTGTGCGAGTGGCGTTCTTCGGCGCGGGACCCGGCCGGATCGAGCTGCTCGAGCCCATGGACGACGACTCACCGATCGCCGCCTTTCTGGCGCGCCACGGACCGGGGCTTCACCACGTCTGTCTCCGGGTGACCGACCTTGAAGCGGCGCTGGAGCGGGCCCGAGAAGCAGGTGCGGCCGTGATTCCGCCCGACATCCGCTCCGGCACGGAAGGCCGCCGTGTAGCGTTCCTGCATCCGCGTTCGGCGGGAGGGGTTCTGATCGAGCTGGCCGAGTCCGGAGGCTGAACCGGACCGGGCCGATGCCGTCCCCGAGATACTCGGTTGTCATTCCCACCCTGCAGGAAGAGGCCCATCTGCAACGGGCGATCGAATCGGCTCTGATCGCCTACCGGGACGATTGCGAGATCGTCGTGGTGGACGGGGGCAGCACCGACGCCACGCGAGACATCGCCCGGCGTTACGGGCGGGTACTCGTTCGATCAGGCGGCCGCGGATCACAGTTGAACGCGGGAGCCGCCCGAGCCATCGGAGACGTCCTCATCTTCCTTCACGCCGACACGAGAGTGGAAGCAAGCAGCGGGGCGGAGATCGAGCGTGCCCTGCGTAGCCGTTCGGTCGCCGGCGGGTGCCATCTCTTTCGCGTCGATCCGCCGGCCACCTCCTTGCGCTTCCGACTCCTCGAAGCCGGCGTGAACCTCCGCTCGCGAGCCTTTGGAACAGCAACCGGGGACCAAGCCATCTTCGCTCGCCGAGGTTGCTTCGAGGAGATCGGGGGCTTTCCTGATTACCCGATCTTCGAGGATGTCACTCTCGTCAGGAGGCTTCGTCGCATCGGACGATTCGAGCTGCTCGAGGTGGCGGCCCACACTTCACGCCGGCGGTGGGAAGAAAGCGGATTTCTCAGAACGGTGGCACTACACTGGCTGCTTCGGGGTGCGTACCGGATGGGCGTGAAGCCCCGGCGTCTGGCCAGACGGTATGCAGGGGCCGATGGAAGGCCGGCTAGGAGCTCTCGCCGGTGAGCGAATCCACGCCGATCTGCTCGACGAACCAGCGCCCGCCGAGAGTCCTCACGGCCGTGATCGGGACGTTCACGTTGCCGTAGCGGGTCCCGATGATCGTCGCAACGAAGCCCCGCTGGTCCTCTCGGATGTAGCCGAGCTCTAGCGGGCGGAGCGAGTAGGATTGGTGAAGCAGCATGCCGGAGAGGACGACCATGCGTTGCTCCACCTCCTGCACTCCCCAGGCCTCTTCCGCCGGGCCGTCCTTCGTGCCGAACAGCCGTCGCATCCGGCTGTACTCCTGCGCGGCTGCCGCATCGAGAAAGGAACGGATCGCATCTTCCGCGTCACCGGCGCCGTAAGCACTGGCGGTCGAGTACTGGGCGGGCTGCGATGAGGAGCTGGAGGACGAGCAGCCGGAGACGGCAACGGCAAAGAGGGGAACGGCCGCCAGCACAACCAGCGCGGTTCTTCCTCTGCCTGCAGCGATCTCCCGTCTCATCCTCTGCAAATAGGATGAAACGGGCTCCCGGTCAAACGTTCTACCCGGATTCAGCCTTCGATCCGGCGATCGCTCTCGATCCCTCGAACGTCAGGCCCTCCTCCGGTCCTACCTCCACCCGGATGCTGTCACCGTCATCGAACCGGCCTTCGAGGAAGGCCATGGCCAGAGGATCCGTCACCAGTCTCTGGATGGCGCGCTTGAGCGGGCGCGCACCGAACGCCGGGTCGTACCCTTCGTCCGCGATGCGCTCGCGCGCCTCAGAGGAGACGTTCAGCTCCACCTCGCGCTCGGCGAGGTTTCTCTGAAGACGCGCCAACTGGAGCTCGACGATCTTGCCGAGGTCCTCACGGCTGAGAGGCTTGAATACGAGAATGTCGTCGATCCGGTTGAGGAACTCGGGCTTGAAGTGCTCGTGCATGACCTGTCGCACCTCACCCTCGATCTCGCTCCACTCTCTAGCCGCTGCCGTCTGCTGAAGGATCCGGGCGCTCCCGATGTTGCTCGTCATGATCAGCACGGTGTTCCGGAAGTCGACGGTGCGGCCCTGGCCGTCCGTCAGACGTCCGTCATCCAAGATCTGCAGAAGCACGTTGAACACTTCGGGGTGCGCCTTTTCGATCTCATCAAACAGCACCACGCTGTACGGTCTGCGGCGGACCTGTTCCGTCAGCTGGCCGCCCTGCTCGTAGCCCACATACCCGGGCGGCGCACCGATCAAGCGAGAAACAGAGTGACGCTCCATATACTCGGACATGTCGACCCGTACCATCGCCTCTTCGTCATCGAAGAGGAACTCGGCCAGGGCCCGGGCGGTCTCCGTCTTTCCGACCCCGGTCGGACCGAGAAAGATGAAGCTTCCGATGGGCCGGTCGGGATCTTGTAGGCCCGCCCGGCTGCGGCGGACGGCGTTGGCTACTGCGACGATCGCCTCTTCCTGGTCGACCACTCGCCGGTGCAGGTGGTCCTCGAGGTGGGTCAGCCGCACTTTCTCATCCTCCATCATCCGGGCGACCGGAATCCCGGTCCAGGAGGAGACAACCTCCGCGATATCCTCGGTCGTAACCTCTTCCTTCAGATAGCTGCTCTCTGCCTGCATCTCTACCAGCTTGGCCTCGGCTTCCTCAAGCTGCTCGTGAAGGCTCGGCACCTGGCCATAGGAGATCTCGGCGGCACGTGCGAGATCCCCCGCCCGTGTGGCCTGTTCCGCACCGAGGTTGGCCTCCTCGAGCTCGCGCTTGAGGCGCTGCACCTGCTCGATTGCCTCTTTCTCCATGATCCACCGCGACTTCATCCCGGCGAGGCGCTCCCGAAGCTCTGACAGCTCTGCCTCGAGACCTTCGAGGCGCTCCCGGCTGCGCGGATCGGTCTCGTCTCGCAGCGCTTCCTTCTCGATTTCCAGCTGCGTCACCCGACGCTCCACGTCGTCGATCTCCTCGGGCATCGAGTCGATCTCGATCCGGAGACGTGACGCCGCCTCATCGACCAGGTCGATGGCTTTGTCGGGGAGGAATCGGTCTCCGATGTAACGATCGGACAGGCGCGCGGCAGCGACGAGCGCCGGGTCGGTGATGCGTACGCCGTGGTGCACCTCGTAGCGTTCCTTGAGACCCCGGAGGATGGCTATCGTCTCCTCGAGGGCCGGCTCCCCCACGAAGACGGGCTGAAAGCGGCGCTCGAGGGCGGGATCCTTCTCTATGTGCTGTCTGTACTCGTCGAGCGTCGTGGCGCCGATCATCCTGAGCTCGCCTCTGGCGAGCGCAGGCTTGAGCATGTTGCCGGCATCGACGGCGCCTTCGGCCGCCCCGGCCCCGACGATCGTGTGCAACTCATCCAGAAAGAGGACATACTTGCCGCCGGACTCCGTGATCTCCTTGAGGGCCGCCTTGAGTCGCTCCTCGAACTCGCCCCGGTATTTGGCTCCAGCCAACATCGCGGCGATGTCCAGCTGGATGAGCCGCTTCTCGCGAAGCGACTCCGGCACGTCTCCCTCGACTATTCGCTGAGCCAGACCTTCGGCGATCGCCGTCTTCCCGACGCCTGGATCGCCGATCAGAACGGGGTTGTTCTTGGTACGGCGCGACAGGACCTGCATGACGCGTCGAATCTCAGTGTCTCGACCGATGACGGGGTCCAGCTTTCCGCTCCGCGCCTGCTCCGTGAGGTCCACGCCGTAGCGTTCGAGCGCCTGATACTTCCCTTCCGGATCCTGATCGGTGACGTGATGCGGTCCTCGTACCTCCTCGATCGCCTCGCGCAGCGTACCCTGCGATGCGCCGCGCTCGGAAAGCAGCCCGCGCGTGCTGCTGGCCGCCTTCCCGGCCAGGGCGAGGAGCAGGTGCTCGCTCGACACGTAAAGGTCATCCATGCTCCGAGCGCTTCGATCGGCCTCGTCGAGCACCCGGCCGAACTCGCGGCTCGCCACCGGCTGCGCGTCCGTCTGGCTCGGTAGGCGAGCCAAACGCTCTTCCAGGTCGCGCTCCAGGCCAGCGACGTCGACGCCGGTCTTCGCAAGAATCGAACGGACTATCCCTGAATCCTGCGTCAATAGAGCCGCCAGCAGGTGCAGATCCTCGACCGCCGGGTTGCCGGCCGCTCGAGCCCTGGACGCCGCGTCCTGCAGCGCCTCCGCCGCCTTGACCGTCAACCTGTCCGCTGGGATCATCGTTGCGCTCTACTCCTCAATCTCGACTCGCTGAGGCGCCTGCTCGGTACGCCGCGGCAACACCACCTTGAGGACACCGTTCTCGAGCTTGGCCCTGACGCCGTCATGATCAACATCGCTCGGTATCCGTACCTCGCGGCGGAAGCGGCCGTAGCTACGACCGGAGGACCGCACTTCCGAGCCTTCCGGAAGCTCGGGTCGCTCGCGGTTTCCGGCTATCGTGAGCTCGTCCCCGGCCATCGATACATCCAGGCCCGCCCTCTCGACTCCCGGCATGTCCATCAGTAACCAGTAGCCTTCGTCCGGCACTTCGACGAGGTCATGTCCGGGAACTCTTGCTGCGATGGAGGGCAGGTTTCGCAGGCTTCCGACGATGTCGCCCACGACGTTCTGGACATCCGAGATACCCCAGTCCCAGACGTCCTTCTTCGTCCCCCCGCCATTCCTCGTCTCGCCGCCTTCAGCGTCGCCGGCACCGTCCTCATCCGATCGCGCTTCTGGCTCCTCCGTATCCGTCTCGTCGCCTGAGGCTTCTTCGCCGTTCGCCGTCTTGTCGGCTTCGGACGGTTCCGAGCCCTCTCGTTCGTAGTTGACCATCATCGCATCTCCCCCTGATTCGAAAGCCCTTCCAAAGGCCCTCTCATTAGAAAAACCCTCTTGGCCTAAGGGCAAGGGGCGTGCCCCGTAACGGCCGGCTTTTTCTGCCGTTCAGGGCGCTCCGACCGCCATCGCGGCGGGAAGCGGATCGCGGCGTGGAACGCGGGCTGCCAAGCCGGCAGGGCCGATCAGAGCCCCCGAACCACGTAAGATCGGCCTTTCTTGGGGCATCTGACCTCTGCCGTCGTGGTGATCGGGCATGTACGACCACCGGCATGTACGACCACCGGGGAGGAGAGAGATGCGAGCCGCAGCCAAGATCATCAGGCAGAGAGTGCGGGACCGCGCCGGCGCCGCCATGGCCCTTTTCATATTGGGCATCTTCATCTGCATCGGCGCCGTGGCCCTCGCCGTCGACGTAGGGATGCTCATGGCCAGGAGGACGGAGTCGCAGCGCGCCGCGGACGCCGCCGCGCTCGGCGGTGCGGCATCGTTTCTTACGCTTCCGAGCGATGCCAACCGTCCCCGCGTTTGGGCGAAAGACTACGCCGCCAGGAACCGCGTCGATCAGTTGCCGGCGGGCGTTCAGGATGGGGATGTCGACGTGCTGGTCGCCGAACGGAAGGTGCGGGTGCGCGTGCGCAACACTGCAGCACGCGGAAATCCGGTGGGGACGATCTTCGCCCACGTTCTCGGTTGGAACAGCGTCGACGTCGGCACGGTGGCAGCGGCGGAAGTCTCGCCCGCCGGCTCGGGGATCTGCCCCCTTCCGGTCGCCTTGCCCGACCGCCGGACCGAGACCGACGGCGACAACATCTGGGACGGACCGCCAACCGACCTGTACGAGCCGTACAACGGACCTCTGCCGTATGACGGATCGGTGACCCAGTGCCCCGCTGGCGCGACTTCGAGCGGAGTCGGTTGCGATTTCACCGGCTATTACGAGAACAACATCAACGACAGCCAGCTGATCGAGATCAAGACGCGAGGCGGGCCGGCGGCTGGCGGGAGCGGCAACAGCATCTGCGCGGCACAGCCCAGCTGGCACTGCTGGTTCCAGCCGGAGGCGATCGACGGCGGCTCGGGTAGCGGGGGCACGGCAGAGCTCGAGCCCTGGATCGACGGTTGCCCGAATACCGCGATCAACATTCACGGCCCGCCCAATCCAACGATTCTGTACGCCGCCTCGGGGTCGGGCAACATGCAATCGCTGGTTCAGGGAGCGTTCAAGGTTCTGGTGGACGCCGAACCGGGCCAGTGGTACCAGGCTCCGCCGGGCGTCGGGAAGAGCTGCGCCACGGCGGACGGCAGATCACCGAGCTTGCATAACCCCTGCCTCGGGAGCGGACCGAGCCTCGACGCCGGCGGGATGCCGACTCACAACACCATGCGCATCCGGTTCATGCCGTTGATCGATGTCACGCGGATCTCCGGGACCGGTTCGGGAGTCAACGTGCCGGTGGCGGCCCTGGCCTGCGTCTTCGTGGACAAGGTGGCCGAGTCCGCCAGCATGCTGCACGGCCAGGGGGCGCCGGGCCGCTGGAACGTCTACATGCGATTCACCGATACCTGCACCGGCTTGCCGGGCGGGGGCGGGCCGATACTGCAGTCTCTGCGTCTGGTCGAGTAGACAAGCCAGCTCGTGGAAGCGGTCAGCGCAACGCGGGGCCGTACAGCAGCGAGTTGGTGAACGCAGCGAAGACCGACCGCCAGAAGAGCCGGAAAAGCGGGTCGTCCGCGAAGAGGATGACCCGGCCTTCCCCCTTCCGCCCCGTCGTCAGCCATGACGAGCCGGCAACCTGATCCAGCTTGCCCTGGCTGATCACGCCGCTAACCTCGCTCACGTCGCGCGGAAAGTGGACTACGGCCTCGAACCCGTCCTCCGGCTCGAACGACAGGTCGGTCAGATGAAGCACGAAGACCGACCCTCCCATACTCTCGGGCGCCGTGCCCCACCCCAGCGGCTGCTCGGGGTCGACCCGCGCCGGCAAGATGGCGCCGGTAACGGCATCCTCCCAGCGCTCGCTGCGGCGCTCCTGCCGGGTGCGCAAGGCGCGGCGTAGGCGCTCATCGTCGGATAGCCCGGTCGTGTCGGCCTCGCGGACCGGCTGCTCGGCAATTGCCCGCGCGGCCCAGCGCGCCGCTTCGCCGAGCGCGACCAGGGTGCCGCCGCTTTCCACCCAGCTTGCGAGCAGCTCGTCGTGTTCTTCGTACGCGCTGCTGCGTCCGGCGGGCGCGACGAGCACATCGTAGCGCCTCAGCTTGCGAGCGGTGATGTCGCTGTTGGGAAGCGGGTCGAACGGAATGCCCGTACCGCGCTCGAGAAGGAACCAGATCTGGCCGAACGAAGTGGGAGAGATGCCGTCCCCCGTTAGAACGGCGATCCGGTTGGCCTCCGGAGTGATCGATCGATCACTGCCCAGGTCGACGCCCACGGCGGATCGTCCACTGTTCACCGCGACGGAGACCGCCGCCAGACCAGAACTGCGCAGCTTTTCGTCCGTCGAATCGTCCACGGGAACAAAGACGGTTCCAGGCGGCCAGCTTCGCCCGTCCATCTCGAACTCCTCCACCAACGCGGAGGCCCTCCCGCCGGCTGCGAGGAATCTGTAGAGAGGCCCCGCGGCGGCGTAACCAGGAGCCACGAGGTATCCGTAGACCGGTCTGGGGGGACCTTGAGGCACGAGCTCGCCGAGCGCGCGATCGGCCAGCACCGGCTCGAAATCAGCATCCGCGAGGCCGGTGGCCACATGCGTCTCTACGCCGAACGCATAGGGCAACGACCAGGCCGTAATATCGTAGCTGTACTCGACCCCCTCAGCGTCGATCGGCGTCTCCGCCTGCAGAAGCGTCCGCGCGAGCCGGCCTCGGGGCTGCACCGCTCGGACCCGGTACGTTCCCGCCGGAAACTCGGTGCGATCTCCGAAGCCGAAGTGCGCAGAGGCGGCCGCCCGGACCGGACCCGTGCTCCGTTCGACCGCAATGCCCTGCCGGAGAAGCAAGCCGACGAGAGCGTTCGCCGCTTCCGGGTTATCGCCCGGTACGAGCAGGATATCCGGACCGGCATCGACATCCCTGTGGAACGCTGCGAAGTCCTCCAGAAGCTCGGTCTTTCGCTCGGCCGCCGCTTGGAGCGTCGACAGACCGGCAATCCGGTGATGCTGCGCCCGCTCCGTCAGGGTCAGCACCGTGCCGTCCGGGCGGCGGACCGCGAGACCGGCCCTCCGACTGCCGGCCTGCTCGAAAGTCATGCCGATCGCTCCGACCAGGCTCGGCCAGCTGTCTCCGTAGCCCGGGTAGAAGAGGTCGAAACGCTCCTCTGTGAAGTAGAGCCACCTCCTCCGGTCGAACGCCCGAGCGTTGGCGCGACCGAAATGCTCGCCCCACTTGGCCACCGAGGCGGGATAAATCGGGTTGATAGGTTCGGCAGCCGGGAAGAAGAAATAGGTGCTCGTGTGAGACATCTCGTGAAAATCGACGACTACCTGCGGATTCCAGCGAGCGTACTGGCTCAATCGGGCCTGCGTCTCCAGCTGCACGGCCCAGGCCCAATCCCGGTTCAGGTCGAACAGGTAATGGTTGTAGCGGCCGCCCGGCCACGGAGGGGCGTGCTCGTAGGAGTCAGGAGAGGGGTTCGGCGGATCCGCCTTCACGCCCCGGTACCAGTTCACATACCGGTCGCGCCCGTCCGGGTTGAGCATCGGATCGATGATCACGACGAGGGAATCCAGGATCCCAGCCGCTTCGTCAGCCTCGATCGCCAGATCATGCGCCGTCCAGAGGGCAGCCTCAGTGGAGGAGGACTCGTCCCCGTGGACACCGTATCCCAACCACACCACGGCCGGCGTGCTAGCCGCTATCTCGGCCGCACGCTCGGCGGGAAGCAGCGGCCTACGAAGCTCGTCGATCCGCGCACGAATCTCGTTCAGCTGGCCGACCCGATCTTCCCGCCCCAGAACGAGAAGGATCAGGGGCCGGCCCTCCGGCGTCTCGCCGTAGCGAACGAGCTCTACGCGGGGCGAGGCGGCCGCCAGGCGGCTCGCGTAGCGAAACACGCCGTTCGTGTCGGTGAATCTCTCGCCGAGTTCGTAGCCGAGAACATCGGCCGGCGAGGGAATGCCTTGTGCCCCGGCCACACTCGCGGCCAGGGCCAGCATCGCCGGAAGCAGCGCTGTTACCCTATTCCTCACGGTACGACAGAAAGCCGTCACGATGTAGATTCCGCACGAACGACGCGAGACGCTCTTCCGCCGGCTCGATCGATTCTCCGAACCGGTCCCTGAGCTCAACGCATGCGTCGGAGACCGTCGTTCGACCATCGAAGCATTGCCACGAGCAGCTGCCGATGTCGTCTAGCCTGATGCGACGCGGTGCCATGAGGTAGGAGAGCCGGTCACCGAGTCCCCGTAGGCCGCCCCGGCCGGGTACCGGCCGCTCCAACACGATCCAGCCGTCGACGTCCTTCCACTCCGCCTCCCGGACCGGCGTCAGGTCCAGGAGGTTGGCCTCTCTCAACCGGTGCGAGCCCCGGGCCGGACGACTCCCGGATCGAGCCGCCCGCCGAAGACCGCTCACGTATTCTACTCGACGCCCGTACCGCCGACCCGCACCCGCTTGAGCGGCAGCCAGACGAGCAGGTAAAAGACGATCGGGAACGCGATGAGGCTGAGCCAGAAAATAGGTTCGAAGCCCGGCGTCACGGCCTCTCTGGCCCGCACGAGGAACGGAACGAAGTCGCCGCCCAGCAGCAGGAAGGCGAGAAGCACCGCCATCAGCGACTCGCCGGCGATAAATCCCGAGGAGATGAGAATGCCCGTGTTCACGGCCCGGGACCGTTCCTCCTCCTGGACTTTCCGCCGATCCGCGATCTTTTCGAACAGCCAGCGAATCACGCCACCGACGAAGATTGCCGCCGTCGAATAGAACGGCAGGTACATGCCGACCGCGATCAACATCGGCGAAGGAGCGTTGATTAGGATCAGGCCGACCGCGAACAGCATCCCGACGATGACCAGCGGCCAGGCCATCTGGCCCCCGACGATCCCGTTGGCCATCAGCGCCATCAGACCCGCCTGGGGCGCCGGAAGCTCCGCCGAGCCGATCGTGTACGCATTGTGAAGCGCCATCAGTGCGAAGGCCAGCACCATCGCGGCGACGATCACCCCTATGATCTCGCCGATCTGCATCCGCCAGGGGGTACCGCCGAGGATGTGCCCCACCTTCAGGTCCTGCATCATGTCACCTGCCACGCCGGACGCACAGCAGACGACCCCCGCAACCCCCAACACACCGGCCACACCCTGAACGTTGGTCACCCCGATGAGCACCATCAGCACCGCCGCGATCAGCAGGGCGCTGAGAGTCAGGCCGGAGATCGGGTTGTTCGAGCTGCCGATCAGCCCGACCAGGTAGCCCGCCACGGCCGCGAACAAGAAGCCCAGCACGACCATGACCACCGTGAGGAGTAACGATCCGCCAAGGGACTCGGTGAAGAAGTAGTAGAGGAAGAAGGTGGCCACGGCCATCACTCCGACGCTCACGAACACCTTGCGGAGGTCGAGGTCGATCTCGGTACGCGGAGCCGCCCGGTCACCACCCGCGACGTTGATGTCGCGCAGCGCCTTCCGGATACCCGATACGAGCGCGTCCTTCAGGGAATACAGCGTGTAAAACGCGGCTACGATCATCGTTCCGACGGCCAGCGGACGGATCTGCTTCGACCAGACCTCGTTGGCCAGATCTCCGAACGAAGCTCCCGACACGCCGTCGGCGAAGCCGGGGTTCAGGAAAACCGCGAGCGGGACGAGCAGCAGCCAACCCATGACGGCCCCGGCGAATAAGACCGCAGCCACACGGGACCCCACGATATAGCCGACCCCGATGAGGGCCGGGGATGCGGAAGGCGTCGCCACGAGCAGCCCGCCGCTGTACTCCATCCGCTCGCCGAGGATGTCCATCTGCGAGCGTCCGAACTGAAATACGGCCTGCGTCCGCTCTTGGATGATATGGATGCCGTTCGAGTTCTTGAAGAGCTCCCACAGCCCGGCGAGGCCCATCGCCACGAAGACCCACTTGGCGCCGGTCTCACCGCCCTGTCCGGCCTTCACGATCTCCGAGGCCGCGACGGATTCCGGAAACGGCAGATCCGCTTCCACGACGAGCGTGCGCCGCAGCATGATCACGAACAGCACGCCGAGCACGCCGCCGACGAGCATGATCATCGTGCTCTCCCAGTAGCGCAGGTTCTCCCACGCTCCCGCGATGATGAAGGCAGGCAGCGTGAAGATCGCGCCGGCGACCAGCGCCTCACCGACGGAAGCCGTCGTGCGGGCGATGTTCTCCTCGAGGATCGTCCCCTTGAGCGGCCTAAGGGCAGCCATGGCCACGACCGCCGCCGGGAACGTCGCGGCCACGGTGAGCCCGGCCTTCATACCGATGTAGGCGTTGGCCGCGCCGAGGACGACCGCCATCAGGACGCCGAGGAACAGCGCCTTGAAGGTGAGCTCGGCCATGCTGGTGTTGGCCGGAACGTAAGGGGCTTCCGTACGATCGCTCATCCGCTCTCCTCCGGTTGAGAACCCGCCGCCGGATTCGCCAGCACCGGCTGACAGCCAGCGCGATCCCGCATGGACGGTTGCGCTCTCCGGCGATATCGTGGGGCAAGCTGTCATGCTCTCCCTGGAAACGCCAGGGAATGCTTGAGCAACGGCAGCTCGAGCTGTAGATCGAGAACCGGTGAAGGAGGCCACGGATGTCGTTCATATCCGAGTTCGAGCCGCGCCCTCTGTGGGCGCATTTTGACGAGATCTTGAAAATCCCACGTGCCTCGAAGGACGAGGGACGGATCCGCGAGTACGTCCTCGCGGTGGCCGAGCGAAGCGGCCTGGAGTCCATGGTCGATGGCAGTGGAAACGTGGTCGTGCGCAAGCCCGGCTCGTCCGGCCACGAGGAGAGCCCCACGACGATCCTGCAGTCCCACCTGGACATGGTGCAGGAGAAGAACTCCGACATCGAACACGACTTCGACACGGACCCCATCGAGCCCGTCCGGGACGGCGAGTATCTGAAGGCGGCCGGAACCACGCTTGGCTCCGACAACGGGATGGGGGTGGCGGCAATGCTGGCCATCATGGAAGACGGATCGCTGGCGCACGGCCCCCTCGAGTTCCTGTTCACGGTCGACGAGGAGACCGGCCTCACGGGAGCCGCCGGCCTCGGCGAGGACATGCTCCGCGGCCGGCTCCTGCTCAACCTCGACTCCGAGGAGGAGGGAGTCCTCACGATCGGCTGCGCCGGAGGTGGCGATACGCACTTGAGCCTGCCGGTGGCCGAGGAGCCGGCAC
Source organism: Gemmatimonadota bacterium (assembly GCA_039589875.1). Classification (GTDB taxonomy): domain Bacteria; phylum Gemmatimonadota; class Gemmatimonadetes; order Palauibacterales; family Palauibacteraceae. Next base: position 26,762 of record JBDHGL010000036.1, on the reverse strand, counting down.
CCGAAGGCCAAGCAATCGGCGTCCGCGTGACGGGTCTCAAGGGTGGCCACTCCGGCGTCGACATCCATCTGCAGAGAGCCAACGCGATCAAGGTGCTGACCCGGGCGCTCTACGCCGCATCGCTGGAGGAGCCGCTTCGGCTGGCCGGCCTCAGCGGTGGCAACGCCCACAACGCCATCCCCCGTGAAGCGCGGGCTACCGTGGTATTGACCGGCCCGGATGGTGCCGATGAACGATTCCGCGATCGCATGACTTCCGAGCTGAATGCGATAAAGGCGGAGGTGAGCACGGTGGACCCCGGCATGACGTACGAGATCGCGGAGACGGGATCGCCCGAGACCGCCCTGACCTCGGAGTCTTCGGATCTGGTGCTCTCGCTCGTCACGACCCTGCCGCACGGCGTCACGGCGATGAGCCCCGACATCCCGGGCCTGGTCGAGACCAGCACCAACCTGGCTGTCGTCTCTCGCCGGAACGGCAAGCTCGAGGTGCTGTGTAGCAGCCGGAGCTCGGTTGCGACGGCGCTTCGCGCCCTGCGGCAGCGAATCCGCTCCGCCGGATCGCTTGCAGGAGCCGCAGCGGAAGAGGAGGAACCGTACCCCGGATGGCAGCCCGATGTGAGCTCGGCGCTGCTCGCGCTCGTCAAACAGGTGTACACCGAGCACCTCGGCGAGCCGGAGGTGGGCGCCGTCCACGCCGGACTCGAGTGCGGAATCATCGGCGAAAAGTACGATGGGATGGACATGATCTCCTTCGGACCGCAGATCGAGTTCCCCCACTCACCGGACGAGCGGGTGAAGATCGACTCCGTCGGGAGCTTCTACACCGTCCTTCAGGCCGTCCTTGAGCGACTCGCCTAAGCGCGCCCTCGCCATCACCGTGTGGTGTTGTCTCGGCGGCGCCGTCCTCGGAGCCGGCCTTCCGGGCTGCTCGAGGCAGCCGGATGAGGGGCTGGTCGTCGGGGATTCGACGTATGTGGACGTCATGGCGCACCTCCTGCTTCTGAGGGATTCGCTGGACGCGATCAACCTCCCCCACTGGTCAAAGCAGCAGGTCCTGGATTCGGTGGAGACCGCGATCGCGGACGAGCGCGGCGTCACCGCCGACGACCTCTTCGAGTTCTCCCGCACCGCAGGTCGTGACGCGGTGCGCATGATGAATCTCTGGACGGAGATCCAGGCACGGGTGGACTCGATCCGCCCTCCGGGGGAAGAGGACGAGGAAGGATCCTCCGATAGGCCCGGCCAAGATCGACGCGTGCCCGCGGATCGGCCCGGTTCGCGGCGCACCGGCGGGTAGACGAGGCCGCACACGAGTGAGCACCCGAATCGACGCGCCGGACGGCCTGCCGCCGGGAAGGCCGGCCGATCCGAGTACGGACACCGACGGCGGGCGCACGAATCTGGTGGAGCGGACAGGCCGCAAGGTGCTGGCGGCGGTGCAGCACGCCGGCCACTTCGGGATCCTTCTCGCCGCGACGGTCGCTGCCCTACCTCAGATCCGGCGTTACTGGTCGGCGGCTCTTATTCATGCGAAACGGATCGGCGTCGATGGGATCGGTCTCGTTGTCGTCGTCGGCGGCTTGAGCGGCTCCCTACTCGCACAGCAGACCGGCTATCAGCTGTCCAGCGCTCTTCCCCTTTCGCTCGTCGGGAGCGGAGTCGTCGCGGGAATGTTGACGGAACTCGGGCCGGTGTTGACGGCGATCGTCGTTGCGGGTCGAACGGGGGCCGGAATCGGGGCCGAGCTGGGCACGATGAAGGTCACCGACCAGATCGATGCCCTGGTCACCTTGGGACGCGATCCGGTCGTCGAGCTCGTCGCGCCGCGCGTGGTCGGGGGCATCATAGCCATGATCCCGTTGGTCATCATCGCGAACTTCGTCGGCATCTTTGCCGGCTGGTTCACAGCGATTTCTCTCTTGCCGATGACGACGGCCGAGTATGTGCTGGGGGCGCGTGCAACGTACCACTCGGCGCAACTCATCTTCACGCTGGTCAAGGCGCCGATCTTCGGCTTCACCATTACCTTCGTGGCCAGCTACGTTGGGCTGCGGGCGCAGGGAGGAGCCGCGGGCGTCGGACGAACCGCCACGTCGGCCGTCGTGGCCATCATCGTCTCGATCATGGTCATGGACGTGATCCTCGCTCCCGTGTATAACGCCCTCTCATGATCGAGATCCGCGGACTGAAGAAGAGCCTGGGCGGCAAGCAGGTGCTGGACGGCGTCGACCTCGTCGTGGGCGAGGGCGAGTCCGTCGTCGTCATGGGTCCTTCGGGCACCGGCAAGAGCGTCCTTCTCAAGCATATCGTCGGGCTCTTCGATCCCGACGACGGCGATCTGCTCGTGGACGGGATGTCCGTCCCGAACGCGGACGGGCGCACGATCAAGAGGATCCGGTCTCGCATCAGCTACGTCTTCCAGAACTCGGCGCTGTTCGACTCGCTCACCGTGGAGGGAAACATCCTGCTAGGCCTTCCGGAGGATCATTGCAGAGATCCCGGCGTCGATTGCGACGAGCTGGTGCTCGAGGCGCTGGACCACGTCAACCTCGGCCCCGAGGTGCTGCCTCTTCTACCGGCCGAGCTGTCAGGTGGGATGCAGAAGCGGGTCGCGTTGGCGCGGGCGGTCGTCGGCCACCAGAGGTATGTCCTCTACGATGAGCCGACGACGGGACTGGACCCGCTCAACGCCTCCAACATCAACGAGCTGATCTCTCGGCTCAAGACCGAGATCGGGAGCACCAGCGTGATCGTAACGCATGACGTGGATTCCGCGTTCTACCTCGCCGACCGGATCGCCGTCCTCTCGGATGGGATCATCCAGGCGCTCGGCACGCCGGAAGAGCTGAGAACCATACCGGATCCACGAGTTCAGCGCTTTCTCGACCCGACTGCCGCATACGAGGGTGCTTTATGAGAGACCCGGGGCTCCGATCCAACCGAGCGGTCGAGCTGAAGGTCGGGCTCCTCGTGCTCGCTTCCGCCGTGATGGTCGTCTGGGGCGTCTTCTGGCTCAGCGATAGAGAGATCGGTCGAGGCCTGACGGTGCACGCCATCGCGGCCGACGCACAGCAGATTACCAATGGGGCGCGCGTCTACCTCAGAGGCGTGGATGTCGGTTCGGTACGTGGGGTGGAGCTCTACGAAAACCACGTCGTGCTCGGACTCGAGATCAGGTCCGACCAGACCTTACCGAACGATACGCGCGGGCTGATCCGGCCGGCCGGCTTCCTCGGAAGCCAGATGCTCGTCCTGCTGCCAGGAGCTTCCGGCACGCCGCTGGCGAACGGGGACTCGATCTCCCTGTCGGTCGGCGCCGAGATCTCGACGATCGCCGGCGAGCTGGGCGGAAAGGCGGACGACCTGTTGGCCCGCGCGGCGAACCTGTTCTCGGACCAGACGATCGCCGATGTCCACACGAGCTCGGCGGCCGTAGCGGGGGCGATGACGGAACTCCGCCGCCTCATGGAAGAGCAGAGCGGGACGATCGGCGAGCTGATCGTAAACCTGAACGCTGTGTCCGCTCAGCTGCGGTCCGCGACGGAGGGAAGCGAGCTGGAAGCGAGCGTCGCGAGGATCGATTCGATCACCTCGAGGCTCAGGAGCGCCTCCGCCGGGATCGACTCCACGAGCCACTCCCTGGCGTCGATCACTCGGAAGATGGACGAGGGAGAGGGCACCCTCGGATTGCTCGTCAACGACGAAGAGCTCTACGTGAAGATCTCCGCCGCGATGGAGAATATCCAAGCGGCGACGGAAGAGATCGCGCTGCTCACCAAGGATATCCGTCAGCGCCCGGAGCGGTATCTGAAAGGGCTCAAGTTCGAGGCGTTCTAGTCTGACCGGGCCTGGTGCCGTCCAGGTTCAAAGCCCGGTCGGGCGATCCAGAAAGCTCGATTCTACCCCGAACTCCCGTTCTATCCGCTGGACCACGGCTCGCACACCGAACGTCTCGGTCGCGTAATGGCCGGCCAGCACCAGGTTCAGGCCCAACTCCATCGCGTCGTGATAGTTGTGGTGCGAGCCCTCGCCGGTGAGGAGCGTATCCAGCCCCTGCTCGTGCGCCCCGCGGATGAGCGATGCCCCTCCTCCGGTGACGATCCCGATCCTTCGCACATGGGCCGGACCGCCGGCGACGACGCGGGGCGCCGCACCGCACACGGCCTCGACCCGTTCGGCCAAAGCCGGGAGCGGCAGGTCCGCAGCGGTCCAGACGCCGACTTCCACCTGATCGTTCCACATCCCGAACCGACCCTCCACCGTGAGATCCAGTGCGTCGGCGACCTCCGGATGCACATCGAGCGGCAGGCGCGAGCTATATAGCGCTACGTCCGCATCGATCAAAGCCCTGACGCGACGGTAGGAGACTCCGACTAGAGGGAGCGGCTCGCCCCAGAAGAGACCGTGGTGAACGAAGAGCAACTGGGCTCGCTCTTCCGCGGCCGCCAGAATGGTCTCCAGTGTAGCGTCCGTGGCCGCCACGACTTTCTCTATCGGCGACCGGCTTTCCACCTGCAGACCGTTGAACGCGCCCGGATAGTCCGGAGCGGCATCGATGGCCAGGAAGCCATCCAACCACTCTACGACCTCGCGTAGATCAGCCATGACGACTACTCCCACTCGATGGTAGCGGGGGGCTTCGACGAGACGTCATACGCCACCCGGTTCACGCCTTCGACCTCATTGATGATGCGGTTGGAGATGCGGCCGAGCGCCTCGTGCGGAAACTGGAACCAGTCTGCCGTCATGCCGTCCACGCTCGTCACGGCACGAAGGACGACGGCGTTCTCGTAGGTCCTGGCGTCTCCCATCACACCCACAGAGCGCACCGGGAGAAAGACGGCGAACGCCTGCCAAATGTCGTCATACAGGCCCGCTGCCCGAATTTCCTCGATGTAGATCGCATCGACCTCGCGAAGAACCTCAAGACGATTCTTCGTCACCTCCCCCAGCACCCGGACGGCCAGTCCGGGCCCGGGAAACGGATGGCGGCCGAGCATCTCCTCCGGCAGTCCGAGCTCTCTGCCGACCTGGCGCACCTCATCTTTGAAGAGCTCGCGGAGCGGCTCGATAAGTTCGAAGGGCATGTCGGGCCGGAGGCCTCCGACGTTGTGGTGAGACTTGATCGTCGCGGAGGGGCCTCGGGTTGACGTGGATTCGATCACGTCGGGATAGAGCGTTCCCTGCACCAGAAAGCCGGCGCCTCCTGCCCGCTCGGCAGCGCTCTCGAACACGTCGATGAACGTATGCCCTATGCGGATCCGCTTCTCCTCGGGATCGGTCACGCCCGAGAGACGCTCCAGGAAGAGATCGGCGGCGTCTACCACCTCGAGATGCATGCCGAAATGCTCTCCGAACACGCGCTCGACCGAACTTCGCTCTCCCCTGCGCAGCAGCCCGTTGTCGACGAAGATGCAGGAGAGCCTGTCGCCGATGGCGCGGTGGACCAGAGCAGCGGCAACGGAGGAATCCACGCCCCCCGAGAGGCCGCAGATCACCCGCTCGGCGCCGGCCTGTTCGCGGACGCGTCGCACCTGAGCCTCGGCGATGCTGCTGGGCGTCCAATCCCCGTCGCAGCCGGCGATACGGAAGACGAAGTTCTCGATGATCTCTTCGCCCCGAACCGTGTGCGCGACTTCGGGGTGGAATTGCACGCCGTAGACCGGACGGTCCAGGGAGCGAAAAGCAGCCACGGGACTGCTCTCGGTACGCGCCAGCGTCTCATAGCCGGGTGGTGACGCGATCAGGTGGTCGCCGTGGCTCATCCAAACCGTCGTCTTCTCTCCGGCTCCGAACCCTTCAAACAAGCCATCCGAGCGCACGACCTCGAGGCTCGCGCGACCGTATTCGCGGTAAGTGGCCGGCTCCACGTCGGCTCCGGCCAGCTGTCCGATCAGCTGCATTCCGTAGCAGATCCCGAGGATCGGGACTTCCAACTCCAGGAGCTCGGGCGTCGCGGTCGGTACGTCTTCACCGTAGACGCTGGACGGTCCTCCCGAGAGAACGATACCGGCCGGCTCCCAGGCGCGTACCCAGTCCAGCGTTCGATCGGGAGGGTGGATCTCGCAGTATACGCGCTCTTCTCGAATCCGACGGGCGATCAGCTGGGTAAACTGGGACCCGTAGTCGAGAATCAGGATGCGATCGGCCATCAGTAGGCTCTCGCCCAGAGGACTTCCTGCTTCGCGGGCCCGTCGCAGCAAGGGCAGCTCTCCGGCGGCTCCGCCGATCTGAACTCCTCGTCGGGCAGCACGCGGATGGTTGCCTTCGTCTCCTGCTTGACCCGCCCCTCACAGGCGGGCGAACCACACCAGCCCGCGTAGACGAATCCGCCGGAGTCGTTCATCCGAGCTTCGAACTCCCGATAGTCGGACAGGCCTCGAACGGAGTTTTCATCGCGTCGCGCGCGAGCCTGCTCATACATCTCTCGCTGAATCTGCTCGAGAATATCGGGGATCGTCGCCACCGCCTCGGTCGTTCCGATCGGCCGCTTCCGATTGTCTTCCGTCTCCACCCGCCGCACCAGCACCACCTGATCCTTGGCGAGATCGCGAGGTCCGATCTCGAGACGGAGAGGCACGCCGCGGCGCTCCCACTCGAAGTACTTGGCTCCAGGCGTCAGGTGCTCCCGATCGTCAATATGCACACGAGCCCGGCCGGCCAGGCCCGCTTCCAGCTCATCCGCCCTTTCGAGAACAGCGGCGCGCTGGTCGTTCGACTTCCATATCGGAACGATGACCACCTGATACGGAGCCAGCCGGGGAGGGAGCGACAGGCCGTCGTCATCGCCGTGCGTCATGATCAGGCCGCCGATCAGCCTCGTCGAAACACCCCACGAGGTGTTCCAGACGTGCTCATGGCGCCCCTCGACCGTTTGGAATTGGACGTCGAAGGCTCGAGCGAAATTCTGACCGAGATCGTGGCTCGTGCCCGCCTGCAGGGCCTTGTTGTCCCGCATCAGGGCTTCGCAAGAGAACGTTCGCTCCGCTCCCGCGAACCGCTCCGACGGCGTCTTTTCACCGGTCACGACGGGCATCGCCATCCAATCGTCCATGAACTCGCGGTAGACACCCAGCATGCGGCGCGCCTCCTCCTGGGCCTCTTCGGCCCTGGCATGCGCCGTATGTCCTTCCTGCCAGAGAAACTCGGTCGTTCGCAGAAACGGGCGGGTCCGGAGCTCCCAGCGGACTACGTTCGCCCACTGGTTGAGGAGGACGGGAAGATCTCGATAGGACTGAATCCAGTCCGCTACGACCGGCCAGATGACCGCTTCCGACGTCGGACGAACCACAAGGGGCTCCTCCAGTTCTTCTCCGCCAGCGTGCGTCACTACGGCGGTTTGTGGCGCGAAACCCTCGACATGCTCCGCTTCGCGATCGAGCGCCGACTGGGGGAGGAAAAGGGGGAAGTAGGCGTTCCGGTGGCCCGTCGCCTTGAACATATCGTCTAGAGCTCGCTGCATGAGCTCCCAGATCGCGTAGCCGTACGGCCGGATGACCATGCAGCCGCGCACCGGCGAGTAGTCTACCAGGCGGGCTGCTTGCACCACTTCGGTATACCAGGCCGCGAAGTCCTCCGCTTGCGGCGTGAGCCCCGAATCCTCCGCCACGGACTCCTAAGGCTCCTGGGCCGGGCCGTTCGCGATCGGGCCGACGAGAACGTCTTCGACCGTCATCGTCTGCTCGTTGCCGGTCTCCATGTCTCGAACGGATGCAGACCCCGTTTCTTCCTCGTCCGGGCCGATGACGATCACCCGACGAGCGCCGGCCTGGTCGGCCGCCCGGAACTGCCGGCCAACGCTGCGGCCGCGAAAATCCAGTCCAGCCGACCGTCCCCGCTCCCTGAGCTGCCGTACGAGACGAATCGCGGCCGGCCGCTGCTCGTGGGTCACGTAGACGACGAAATCCTCGACTGAAGAGATCGATTCGGGAGCGAGCCCCTTCTCTTTGAGCAGCTCCCCGAGGACCACATCCCCCATACCGAAGCCCAACGCCGGCATATCCGGACCGCCAAGGGCAGCCAATAGATCGTTGTAGCGTCCTCCGCCGCATATCGCTCTAAGACGCCCTCGTCGTTCCCACAGCTCGAAGACGATGCCCGTGTAGTATGCCAGGCCGCGCACCAGGCGCGGATCGAACGTCACAAAGGCGGAAAGCCCGTACTCATCGATGAGCCCGAAGAACGCGTGCAGGCGGGCGATCGCCTCGGCGATGTCGGCCGAACCCGCGAACTCCTCCCCGAGCTCGTCCAGGCCCTGCTCCCGCATCCGCAGGATTCGGCGAAGGCCGGCTTCTTCCACTCCGAGCTCGGCGAAGCGCTCGACCAGCCAGTCCGCTTCCTGCCGCTCCGAGCGATCCAAAACACTGATCGCGTCTACGAGGCTCTCTGGCGGCACGCCGACCTCGCGCAGGATGAGCCCGATCAGCTGTCGGTCCGAGACGCGAGCAACGAAATCCGACTCATCCAATCCGAAGTAGCGGAGCGCATCCACGCCGGCGGCGACCAGCTCCGCGTCGGCCATGACGCCAGCCTCACCCACAATGTCCATGTTCAGCTGAAAGTGCTCGCGCAGACGCCCTCGCTGCGGTCTCTCGTACCGGAACAACTGCGGGATAGAGAACCACTTGATCGGCTTCGCGAGGGCTTGAGCGCGAGCACCGACCATGCGGGCCAGGGTCGGCGTCATCTCGGGTCGGAGCGCCACGGCCCGGTCGCCCTTGTCGGTAAAGCTGTACAGCTGCTCTACGATCTCCGGGCCTGACTTTTCGGTGTACAGCTCGAGCGGCTCGAGGGGAGGCCCGTCATATTCGACGAAGCCGTATCGGCGGGCAACCTCGCGCCAACCCGCCGAGAGATGGCGGCGAAGGGTGAAGTCCTCGGGGTAAAAATCCCGGAATCCGGGGAGACTCGGAGCGCTCAGGGTCGGCGAACCCGGCTACGCAGCTGCTGCGCAATAACGATCGAACGCCTCCGTGAGGTCGTTCGCGATCGCCACGGCCTCTCGACCCTCGATCTGATGCCGCTCCAACATGAACACGAGCTCCCCGTTCTCGAGTAGGGCGATCGATGGGGACGACGGCCGGTACCCACTCAGGAGCTCCCGCGCGCGTGCCGTTGCGTCCACGTCCTGGCCGGCGAACACGGTCACCATGCGAGCCGGGCGCACCCCGTGTCCAGAGGCCAGCGCCACCGCCGGCCGAGCATTCCGGGCTGCGCATCCGCAGACGGAATTCACCACCAGGAGCACCGTTCCGGAATCGGGTCCCAAAGCCCGGTCGACGTCGTCGGTTGTCGTGAGCTCCTGCACGCCGAGGCGGGTGAGCTCATCTCGCATCGGCTGCACCAACAGCGGATCATATAGCATCTCTTGCTCCTTGCCGTTTCGTAGAGTCTCTAGGTTTGTCGTCCTGACTCCCCTCCCGAACGGGGAAGGCTCCGGCAGCGCTCAGCGCGGCACGTGCATCCCCCACCAAGTGGCAGGAGCCGGCTACTACTACCGTTCCTCGCCCCGCGAGTTCTCGGGCCCGTCGAAGGGCCTCCACGAGATCCTCCTTGACCTCGACTGCCGGCCTCTGCCCGTCCGGAGCCGCCGGTTCGAGGCTTTCGACGAAAGCTCCCGCTTCGACCGCATCCCAGGCCAATTCCGGATGATGAGACGGTGCGATCGTAAGGACCCAGGCATCGGCCGTTCCTGCCAGTATCGCCAGGCAGGGACGCCACTCTTTCCGTCGGAGCATGGCAGCAACCACGACGAGTGGCCTAACGGGTCTCAGGTCCCCCAACGTCCGAGCTAGAGTCTCTGCACCTGCCGGGTTGTGCGCTACGTCCAAGACCCAGTCGCATCCATCAGCTTCCCACACCTCGAATCGGCCCGGCCAGCTGACCTGGGCCAGAAGTCCCGCAACCGAGCGCCTCTCCGGCAGCCGTCCCGCCCGCTCGAGGAGGGCTAGCGCCAAAGCGGCATTCCCCGCCTGGTGGCGGCCGACCAGAGGTATCTTCAGCCGCTCGCCATCGGGCCAGGCTTCGCAGCGGTATCGAAAGCTCGTGCCGCTCGCCCCGACATGTACCTCATCAACAGTCGAAACATCGCGCAGTCTGCAAAACGGAGCACCCAGCCGAGCCGCACGTCGTTCGATGACATCCTCGGCCTCCTCCGTCACGTCGCCGAGCACCACCGGAACCGACGGCTTGACGATCCCTGCCTTCTCACCGGCGATCTCCCCCAGCGTGCGCCCAAGGGTTTCACGGTGGTCGGAGCTGACGCTGGTGATGGCACAGGCCGCCGGCCGCACGACGTTCGTGGCGTCCAAACGGCCTCCGAGCCCCACCTCCACGACGGCCAGCTCGACGCCCGCCTCGGCGAACGCCAAAAACGCCAGGACCGTTGCCGCCTCGAAGTACGTGGCGCCCTCCCGCGATGCCAGTGGCTCGACCAGCGCTGCACAGCGCTCCAGCAGGTCGACGGAGGCATCGATGCCGCCGATCCGGATCCGCTCCGCAAACCGCTCGAGGTGAGGGGACGTGTAGAGTCCGACAGGCCGGGGGCTGGCAGCGAGAGTCGCAGCGATCGCGGCCACCGAACCCTTGCCGTTCGTCCCGGCGACGTGCAGCACGTCGAAAGCGAGATGCGGATCCCCCAGAGCGTCCAGCATACGAGAGGTCCGGCCCAACCCCCAGCGCACGTGTTCGACCGGCCGATCGAGCAGGCGCCGAAGCGCGTCGCCTTGCGCCGCTCGCACGGGGCTGGAATCGGCGAGTGAGCTCAGCACATGTGGTGAAGGAGGGTCGAGAGGGTGGGCTTCATCTCTTCACGCGGCACGATCCGATCCACCATCCCGTGGGTGAGCAGGAACTCCGCTCGCTGAAAGCCTTCCGGGAGATCCTGCCGAATCGTCTCCTTGATCACCCGGGGGCCCGCAAACCCGATGAGCGCGCCCGGCTCCGAGAGGATCACATCTCCGAGCATGGCGTGGCTCGCTGTGACCCCACCCGTCGTAGGGTGCGTCAACACGCTGATGTATGGAAGCCCGTCTTCAGCCAGCCGCTCCAACGCCGCCGCGGTCTTGGCCATCTGCATCAGCGAGAAGATCCCTTCCTGCATCCGGGCGCCGCCCGACGCCGATACGATGATCAACGGGCTGCCGTCCTCTCTAGCCCGGTCGGTGAGCCGCCGGATCTTTTCGCCGACGACCGACCCCATGGAACCACCGATGAAGCCGAACTCCATCGCGCCAAGATGCACCTCGCGGTCGTCCAGCCGGCCTCGTCCAGTCCGGACCGCATCGGCCGGCCCGACCTTCTCCACGGCAGCCGCGATTCGTTCCGTATAGGGCTTGGAGTCGACGAAGCCGAGCGGGTCCGTGGAGCGGAGGTTCGTGTCGAACTCTTCCAGAAACCCGTCGTCCAGGAGCAGGGCGACGTATTCATCCGCCGGGATGCGGAAATGGTGGCCGCATTCGGGGCAGACATGGGCGTTCTCGCGGAGCCGACGCTCGTAGAGGATCTCTCCGCAATCATCGCACTTGACCCACACATCGGCTGCCAGCTCCCGCTTCTGCGAGACGAGCTTCTGTTTGGGCTTCTTGAACCAGGACATTCAGGCTCCTCGAGATTCGCGCCGGAATATACCGGCTGGCGAACAAAGCTGCGAAGCGGCGTCAGCTTTCGGCCGAGACCCGCATGACGATGGCAAGCCCTAGGAACAGAGAGAGCAGGAAGCTGCCGCCGTAACTGAGGAACGGAAGCGGTAGCCCGGTGATCGGCATCAAACCGACCGTCATTCCGATGTTGATGATCACGTGGCTGAACCAGACAGCGAAAAGACAGAACACCGTGATGCTGGCGAAGGAATCCTCGGTTGTTCGGGCGACCGTGAGCACCCGTTGGAGAAAGGCGGCCAACAGGAGGATCATCAGCGAGACGCCGAGAAATCCGAGCTCCTCTCCAACCACCGAGAAGACGAAGTCGGTGTGCTGCTCCGGGAGAAACGCCAGCCGCTTCTGCGGCCCCTGAGCGAACCCCTGACCGAACCACCCGCCCGAGCCGATTGCCACCTTGGATTGAATCAGATGCCAGCCGGCGCCGCGCGGATCGACGCCCGGATCGAGGAAGACGACCAGCCGGTTCTGCTGGTACGGTGCGAGGCTCCGCCAGAAGGGCAAGGTGAGGGCTCCCGCCGCCACGTTGGCGAGCAGCACGAGCATTCCCTCTGCCAGGTACGGACGCTGCACGTACAGGAAAACGGCAACGGCGAGAAACCAGATGCCCCAGACGACCGGCGAGAAACCCAGCAACAGGCTGATACCGGGACTCACCAGCATGAACAGCGTAGCGATCGGGACCCCGGCCCAGTACAGGCCGGCGATCAGGATCGCGCCGAAGACGAGTGCGCTTCCGAGATCGGGCTGAAGTGCGACGAGGGCAATCGGCAGAAGCACGATCGCGAGCGGCCGGGCAAGCTGTGACAGACGATCGATCTTCCCCCGGTATGACGACAGGGTCCGCGCCAGTAGGAGGATCGTCGCCAACTTCGCAAACTCCGCCGGCTGGAGGCCGAACGGCCCGAAGTACAGCCAGCTGCGCGTGTTCGGTCCCGTGCCGAAAAACAGGACCGCGACGAGCAGGACGATCGCCGCTCCGTACAGCCAGCCCGCGGCCCAATCCAGCCACCGCAAGGGAATCCTGCTAACCGCAATGAACGCGATGAGCGCGATCACGAGCCACACGAGCTGCCGCCGCCAGATCCCGGTGGCCAACGAGGCCACTTCCACCTGCCCCGCAGAGAAGATCATCGCGACGCCGAGCAGCGCGAGACCGACCCCGAGCAGGAAGAGCCGTAGGTCGCCCTGCGGACGCAGCGCCTCTCGCGATATCACGGGAGGGTCTCCTCCAGAAGGACCGCCGGGGGTGGAGTCCGTGGCTTCGGGATTTCCGGATAGAGGGAATCGAGGTAGCGCTCGACGAGGCGGATGCCGAAGGGCACCGCCTGTGATACCTGGTAGTCGGGATGCCCGAACTCGACGATCGCGGCGATCACGATCTCCGGATTCTCGACCGGCGCGAAGCCGACGAACCACGAGTGAGGTGGCCCGTGAGGGTTCTGGGCGGTTCCGGTCTTCCCTGCCATTGTCCAGTTTTGGGAGCGGTAGGGGTAGGCGGTTCCATCGAGCTCGTTGACTGCGGCGGACAGTGCCGCGATCAGCTCGCGGCGCCCGGAGTCGGGCAAGCCGAGCTCCCAGGTCGCGCGCCGGTTGACCAGCCCCTCGCTGCGCACGATGTGCGGGACAACCGGAGCTTGGCCGGTCGCCAACGCGGCGTAGAACTGCGCCATGCGAACGAGCGACTGTTGGTTCTCGCCCTGGCCGATCGACAGGTTGAGGACCACCGACTCGGTCCAGCCGCGCCGCCCGTATCGCTCGTCATACCAGTCTCGCGAAGGGGGAAACGTGCCCGGGGTCTCGTACGGTAGGTCGATGCCGGTCGGGTCCCCGAAGCCGTATCGGGCCGCGCCCTCGATGAGCTCATCCAAGCCGATCCGCATGCCGGCCTGATAGAACCAGACGTTACAGCTGTGCTTGATGGCTCCGGCGATACTCAGCGGGCCGTGCCCCTCGGGCTTCCAGCACCGGAAGAACCGGTTTCCGTAGGCAAGCCCTCCGCGACACGACGTAGGCATATAGCTTCCGATGGCCAGCTTGCCTCCCGCCATGCCCGTGGTGGCGATGACAAGCTTGAACGTAGATCCGGGAGGGTATGCAGCCGTCGTCACGCGGTTCAACAACGGCTTGTCCGGATTCTCCTGGAGCGTTCGCCAAAGCCCCACATCGATCCCGCCGATAAACTCGTTGGGATCGAAGGTGGGATGGCTGTACAGGAGCAGTATCTCGCCGGTCGCAGGATCCAACGCCACCACGCCACCTCGCATCCCAGGCGGGAACGTCGCATCGGCGTAGCGCTGCAGCTCCAAGTCGAGGCCGAGCGTCAGATCGGTCCCCGGCTGAACCTCCACCGCCGCACGCGGGCGGAAGTCTCGCACGATCGAGCCCAAAGCGTTTACCTCGACGTAGCGCACCCCGGGAACCCCGCTCAGGGTTCCCTCGTACTGCCTTTCGATCCCGTCCTTTCCGACGAGACGTCCGGGCTCGTAGTCCGCGTAGCGCGGCCGCTCGAGCTCGACCTCACTGATCTCTCCCACGTAGCCTACCAGATGCGCGATCGCCGCTCCCGCCGGGTAGTGGCGGCGCGGCCGCATCTCCACGACCGTTCGAGGGAAGTCGGGTCGACGCTCCTCGATCGAGGAGATCTCCGAGAAACTGGCGTCGTCCCGAACCATCAGCGGTTGGTTCGGAAAGCGACGGTGCTTCGCCACGAGATCGTCGATCTCGCCGTCTCCCAGGTCGAGGTACGGGGCGAGTCGGTGGAGGGTCGCTCTCAGAGTGTCCGGGCTTCCCGGAAGCAGCGAGATCGAGTAGCCCGGCACGTTCTCGGCCACGATCCGACCATGACGATCGTAGATCGTGCCCCGAGGCGCAGGCACGGTGATCGCACGAAGCCGGTTCTCCTGCGAGCGGAGCATGAACGTAGTGCTCCGCATGACCTGCAGGCGGAAGAAGGCAAGGAGAAGAAGGGAGAGTGAACCGAGGAGGACTAGCTGAGCGGCGCTCGCCCTCCTGCGCCGCCTGCCGTTGTGTGCCGCGTCCGCCAATCCCGCTCCTCTGCCGGCGTTATCGTGACGCCCTGGCGATCAACGCCTCGCCAAGCCCCCCTGCGACAGCCGTCAACGCAGCATCGGCGGGCGCGATTGTCAGGCCCGTCGTCACGTCGAGCGACGACGTGAGAGCCGCGATGGCCACGTGAATGAGCCACGTTGCCAGAAAGAGATAGAGCGGGACGAAGAAGCGCAAATCGGCGAAGATGACATCCCGGAACCGCGCCCCCACGTAGGCGACCAGCGTGTACACGAGGGCCGTCCAGCCGCCGGCGAGCGCCATGGCGTCCTCGAGCATGCCCAGGGCGAAGCCTAGCGTGGCGGCGCTTCCCGCCCGCATCGAGAGAGCGCCGAGAAGCACCGCCGCCGTGAGCAGGTCGGGAGCTATCGGCAGTCCGACGAACAGGGGGCGCAACACGAAGTGGAGAAGCGCGAACGACGCGACGAGAACCATGGTTCTCGTCTCGGGACTGGCCACCAGAGCCTACCGCGGTCGGGCTACTCCGGCGAGTCCGGCCGGCGCCAGATGAGAACGACGCTCGTCTCATCGGGGCGAACGGCGGGCTCCACCAGGTAGCTCTTGGCCCATCCGGCGTGGACCTGCGAGACGCCCCGAACCGTGCCGACCGGAATCCCGGAGGGATACAGTCCAGCCACTCCGGATGTCACGAGGACCGAGCCCACCGGAACCTCTTCCTGGTACGGCGTGCCCTCGAGCTCCATCACGACGCGGCCTCCGTCCTCGAAGCGTGGACGTACGATTCCGACCGCGCTTCCCGATTCGGTGCGAACGCTCACCCGAAACTCGGGATGAGTCCAAAAGTGGCCGGTGGCGGTACCGCGCCGCGCCGACCGTATGATGCCGACTATGCCCACTCCCGCCAGAACACCGACCGGGGGATCCACCTGATCCTCTCTTCCCTTGGTTACCAGGAAGGTATGCGATGTCCCGATGTGCGGTCGCCCGGGAACCATGTCCGCCAGGACGAATCGTCCCTCGTCGAGTGCTCCCAGCGCCAGCAGGCGCCGAAGCTGCCCGACGTCGGCGGCTACCCGTCGCGAAGACGCCAGCTCGGCGGCCAGAGAATCCCGCTCGACAGCCATCAGGCTGATTGTCTCGACTGTCACGGCGTGTCGGGCGAAGGCTTCGTGCAGCTGTAGAAACGGGTATAGGACAGTTGACCTAAGCGCCTGTTCTACAACCATCTGTCGGTCTGGTCCGACCGCTGCAAAACCGAGCGACGCGAGGACGAGCCCCGCCAGGATTGCGACATCCCGGCCCCGCGCTGGACGATCTAGCTGGATGTATCGCAGGGGCCGCGACATGTCTTTCCGCACGGGGAATCAGGTGACGAGCACGCTCCGGTAGCGCGGGAGGTCATCGAGGATCCGACCGGTTCCACGTACGACGCAGGTGAGAGGCTCCTCGTCCACATGGATGGGCAGGCCGGTCTCTTCCCTCAGCAGGATGTCCAGCCCGCGAACGAGCGCGCCACCGCCGGTCATCACGATACCCCTGTCGACGATGTCGGAGGCGAGCTCGGGCGGAGTGATCTCCAGAGCACGGCGCACGGCCCCGACGATCGCCTGAATCGGCTCCTGCATGCATTCGCGTATCTCGGCCGAGTGCACGCGCACCGTCTTCGGGATCCCGGAGACGAGGTCGCGTCCCTTGACCACCATCTCGCGCTCCTCATCCGTCGGATAAGCCGAGCCGATCTGTATCTTGATCGCCTCTGCGGTCGGCTCGCCGATAAGCAGGTTGTAGTTCTTCCGGAGGAAGGTGACGATCGCCGAGTCCAGCTCATCGCCTCCGACTCGGATCGAAGTATCGGCCACCGAACCGGAGAGCGCGATGACAGCGATCTCGGTCGTCCCACCACCCACATCGATCACCATGTTGCCGGTCGGGGTCTCCACGGGCAGTCCGACACCGATCGCCGCCGCCATCGGCTCGGAGCACATATAGACCTCCTTGGCTCCCGCCGCGTGGGCGCTGGACCGTACAGCCCGGCGCTCGAGCTCCGTGATACCAGACGGCACACCGACGACGACTCTGGGCCGGATCTTGAAGAAGCGACTGGAGGTGACGGCCTTGAGAAAATGCCGAAGCATGTCCTCGGTGACGTCCACGTCTGCGATGACGCCGTCCTTCAGAGGCCGGACCGCGTCGATGCCTCCAGGCGTCCTTCCGAGCATCCGCTTCGCCTCGAGCCCGAACTGCTTCGGATTTCCAGTGCTCTTGTCTACCGCGACGACGGACGGCTCGTTCAGCACGATCCCCTCGCCCTTCACGTAGACGAGCGTGTTGGCCGTGCCGAGATCGACGCCGATGTCGTTGATCGGCAGCAGGCTGCCCTTACTGAGCCATTTGATCATGCAGAATTCCGGTCAGACGAGGGACGCGGGCAGGCGCGATCCGCCGCCCCCACTAGGCGGTCGCCGCCAATGTAGACGCAGACGTAACAGGACGAAAGGTGACGAATAGCCCCGCTCAGAGTACCTCTTTGAGGGGCGTGTATTCGAGCCCGAACGCCTCCGCCACGGCCGCATACGTACACTTGCCGCCCACCGCGTTCACTCCGGCCGCGAGAGTCCGATCCTCCCGCACGGCCTGCCGCCAGCCTTTGTTGGCCAACTGAAGCACGTACGGGAAGGTCGCGTTGGTGAGCGCCAGCGTGGAGGTGCGTGGCACCGCCCCCGGCATGTTCGAGACCCCGTAGTGCACCACTCCCTCGACCAGATAGACGGGATCGGCATGCGTCGTAGGCCGAACCGTCTCGACGCAGCCGCCCTGATCGACCGCCACGTCAACGATCACGGAGCCATCCTTCATTCGCCTCAGGTCGTCGCTCATCACGAGCTTCGGCGCCTTGGCGCCGGTGACGAGCACGGCGCCGACCAGCAGGTCCGCGCTTGCGAGCTGCTCGAGGAGCGTGTGCCGGTTGGAGAACAAGGTGTCGACGTTGGCCGGCATGACTTCCGCCAGATAGCGGAGCCGATCGAGATCGACATCCAGAATAGTCACGTGAGCGCCGAAGCCAGCCGCGATAAGGGCAGCGTTGCTGCCGACGACGCCACCGCCGAGAATGACCACCTCGGCGGGGAGCACGCCGGGCACTCCGCCCAGAAGGATCCCGCTGCCGCCGGTTGCCCGCTCCAGATACTTGGCTCCCTCCTGCACCGCCATCCGTCCCGCGACTTCCGACATCGGCGTGAGCAGGGGCAGCTCCCCGTTGGGCAACTGCACCGTTTCGTACGCGATCGCGACCGTTCCGCTCTCCATCACGCCTCGCGTCAGGCTCTCATCGGCCGCGAAGTGGAAGTAGGTGAACACGGCCTGATCGGCACGGATCCGCCCGATCTCCTCGGGGATGGGCTCCTTGACCTTCAGGATCAACTCGGCCTCCGCCCAAACCGCGTCCGGTGTCTCCACGGCCTTGCCCCCCACGGCCTCGTAAGCCGCATCGGGGAAGCCGCTTCCGACACCGGCGCCGGCTTCGACGAGTACGCGGTGGCCCGCGCTGACCAGTGTCTCGGCACCGGCTGGCACAAGCGCGACGCGATTCTCGTTGTCTTTGATCTCTTTCGGGACGCCGACGATCATGAACTCCTCCTGGGAAGCTCTCAGGCCGGGCGTAGCTCCAGCATTGACATTCGATCGGGGTGAAAGAACTCGGCCGCCTCCGCGACCTCTCCGGCAGTTACGCGGTCAATACGGTGCGACAGCTCATCAACGGTAATGTACGGCTCGCCGTATAGCGACAGGCCTGCCAAGCGTTGCATGCGCGCCGTCGTGGACTCAAGGCCCAGAAGCAACTGGCCTTTGAGCTGCTGCTTCGTCTGCGACACCTCCGCTTCCGGGCACCCGGTTTCCGCAACGCTTCTCAGCTCGGCCATCAGTTCGTCGCGCGCGCGCTCGGCCATCTCCGGCCGCGTGCCCAGATAGGCACCGACGTGTCCGGCGGATCCGTAAAAGGCGTGGTAGCTGTATACGCTGTACGCCAGTCCCAACTCTTCGCGAATTCGCTGGAACAGCCGTGAGCTCATTCCGGCGCCGAGGGCGGTCTCGACGAGGATCAGCGCATACCTGAGAGGGTGCGAGTGGGGGATGGCGCGTGCACCGGCCAGGACGTGCGATTGGCGTCCACCCGATCGGTCGACGACGCGGGCGCTCGGGGGCGTCGGCCCCGCTTCCGGGACCCCCTTCCGCAACGCGACGGCGGGCTCCGGAAAGAACTTCTCGACAGCGTGGAGGAGGTCTTCCCTGCCCAGCTTGCCCGCCGCGGCGACCACGCAGTTTCCCGGCACGTACGCGGCTTGGTGAAGCTTTCTCAGAGTCTCGATGGCCACTTCCGCCACCGTATCGGACGCGCCAAGTATGGATCGCCCGTACGGATGTCCGTCGTAGATCTGTTCGCCCTGGAGCTCGAAGGCCAGCTGCTCGGGCGAGTCTTCTACGGCGGCGAGCTCCTCCAGAATGACGGCCCGCTCCAGCTCGAGATCCTCTTCTCGCAATCGGGGCCGATAGACGAGATCGCTGAGCACATCGATCGCCAGATCAAGATGCCGATCCGGCACCCTGGCAAGATAGCCGGTGTGGTCGTGGCCGGTGTAGGCGTCGAGCGAGCCACCGACCTGCTCGATCTCCAGAGCGAGCTGATGGGCCTCGCGCGTCTGCGTCCCCTTGAACACCAGGTGCTCGAGGAGGTGCGCTACCCCCTGTTCGGTGTCGGCATCATGGGCCCCGCCGTGCCGGACCCAGATGCCCAGGGCAACCGAGCGGGCCGTATCGATCCGTTCGGAGATGACCCGCAATCCGTCCGCGCGGCTCCACGACCAGACGTTTTCGTCGAGCCGGTCGGCTGGCTCGACGGCCGCCTGAGTCACGATCGGCTTGCTCTAGTCACCGTTCATGGCGGCTCGCCGTGAGAGCTTGAGCCGACCACGTTCGTCGACCGCCAGCAGCTTCACCTGAACGACGTCGCCGGGCTGGACTACATCCTCCGTGCGCTCCGTCCGTCCCTCTTCCAGCTCGGAGATGTGGCAGAGGCCCTCTGTTCCGGGAATGATCTCGACGAATGCGCCGAAAGTAGTGGTGTTCTTGACCACACCCTCGTAGATCCGGCCCACCTCGGGCTCCTCGACGATGGCCTCGATCATGTCCTTTGCCGCCTGCCCGACGTCGCCCGAGATCGCAGAAATCGTAACGACGCCGGTGTCCTCGATGTTGAGCTTGGCGCCCGTCTTCTCCTCGATCCCACGGATCGTCTTGCCCTTGGGCCCGATGATCTCGCCGATCTTCTCCGGGTTGATCTGAACCGTGATGATGCGCGGCGCGTACTCCGACATCTCCTCTCTGGCCGTCGGGAGCGTCTCGCCCATGACCTGGAGAATGCTCAGCCGGGCCTTCATAGCCCGCTCGAGCGCTTCGCGCATGGTGTCCACGCTCAGGCCCTTCGCCTTGATGTCCATCTGGATCGACGTGATACCTCGCTCGGTCCCGGCGACCTTGAAATCCATGTCGCCCAGCGCATCCTCGATCCCGAGGATGTCGGTAAGGACGGCCACGTCGTCACCCTCCTTGATGAGTCCCATGGCGATCCCGGCGACGGGAGCGCGCATCGGCACACCGGCATCCATGAGGGCGAGCGACCCTCCGCACACGCTGGCCATCGAGCTGGAACCGTTCGACTCGAGGATGTCCGACACGATCCGGATCGTGTACGGGAAATCATCGTACGGCGGCAGCAGAGACTGCAGCGCCTTCTCGGCGAGCATCCCGTGGCCGATCTCGCGACGGCCCGGCCCGCGGAACATCCGCACTTCTCCGACCGAGAACGGCGGGAAGTTGTAGTGCAACATGAAAGACTTCGAGGTCTCCCCCTGGAGGTCGATCGAGTCGATACGCTGCTCGTCCTGGATCGTGCCCAGCGTCGCCACGCACAGGGCCTGAGTCTGACCGCGCGTGAAGAGCGCCGATCCGTGGGTGCGGGGAAGCACGCCAACGTCGATCGTGATCGGCCGAATGTCATCCAGACTGCGGCCATCCACCCGTACGCCGCGTTCGAGGATCTGGCGGCGCATCGCCTTCTTCTCGATGTCCCCTATGATGCCCCTGACGCGACCCACCTCATCGCCGTACTCTTCCTCCAGTGCCTCCTTGACCTCCGTCCGGAGATCCGACATCCTCGCCTCCCGCTCCGCCTTATCGGCGATGCCGAGCGCTTCCAGGACGCCGGCGGAGGCCCGATCCACGACAGCCGCCTCGAGGCTCTCGGGAAGCTCGGCCCGATCGTACTCGAAGCTTTCCTGCGACCCTCCCGCCATCTCGACGAGCTCGTGCTGGAAGCCGATGAGCTCCTTGATCGCATCGTGGGCCACGGAGAGGGCCTCTACGAAGTCGCCCTCCGAGATCTCGAGAGCGGCGCCTTCGACCATGACGATCGATTCGGCGGTGCCGGCGACCACGACATCCATGTCGGAGAAGTCGAGCTCCTGGAACGTGGGGTTGATGATCCAGTCGCCCTCCACCCGTCCGACACGCACGCCAGCGATCGGGCCATCCCAAGGGATCGGCGACAAGGCGAGGCTGGCGGAAGCACCGAGCATGCCCAACACATCCGCGTCGTTCTCCTGATCAGCCGAGATGATGAAGCAGGCGACCTGGGTCTCGTTACGGTAGTCGTCGGGAAACAAAGGGCGCAGCGGGCGATCGATCTGTCGGGCCGACACGGTTTCTTTCTCTCCCGGTCGGGTCTCCCGCTTGATGAAGCCGCCGGGAAACTTCCCGGCCGCGTACGTCTTCTCCCGGTACTCCACGGTGAGAGGGAAGAACGGAAGGTGCGTTCGCTTCCGTTGCGCCACGGCCGTTACCAGCACGGCGGTGTCGCCGAACTGAACGTAAACTGCCGCATCGGCCTGCCGGGCCATCCGGCCTGTCTCCATGACGAGTTTCCGACCGGCGAATTCTTTCTCAAGTCTGTGCACGTTATTCCTCTTCTCTGTCTGGCTTGCTATGTCTTAGAAAAAGGCCGCCGACGCCGTGAAGCTGCGTCCGGCGGCCGTCCACCGAACCCGTAGCGGGCTATCGCCGGAGTCCCAACTCTTCGATCAAGCTCCGGTACCGCTCCAGGTCCGCGCGTCTCAGGTAACTGAGGAGACGCCTTCGCCGCCCCACCAGCTTCAGAAGGCCGCGACGGCTGTGGTGGTCTTTCGGATGCTGCTGGAAATGCTCGGTGAGCTCCTCTATTCGCGCGGTGAGCAGCGCGATCTGAACCGAGGTGGATCCGCAGTCGTTTTGATGCTGGCCAAATTTCTCGACGATGCTACTGGTCTCTGTCTTTACGGACGTCATGTTCGCTTTCGTCCCTCTTCTCTTTGACTGTGTTCTTCCGTGAAAAGCCCGAAAATTTACCGATACTTGCTGAATCTGTAAACATCGTCCGCCCTGGAGGCCGAACGACTATCCTTCCTGCGCGACGGCTCCGGCCCGCCGAGACTCCGAGAAAAACCGGATCGCCCGATCCCGGTCTCGTCGCATCTGCTCGATTAGCTCATCCGCCGATCCGAACGGCCGCACCTCCCTGAGTCGGGAGAGAAAGTGCACTCTCACGTTCTCTCCGTAGATATCCTCCTCGAAATCCAGCAGGTACAGTTCGATCGAGGGTGGGGATCCAGCGAACGTGGGCCGCGGGCCGAGATGGAGGAGACCTTCGCGAACCTCCGACCCGAGGCTCGCCCGAACGGCGTAAATCCCGGAACCCGGGATCAGCTTGCCGCCCCCCGGAGCCTGGAGGTTCGCGGTCGGAAACCCCAGCCGGCGCCCACGCCCCAGGCCGTGCACGACGACGCTCTGAACCGAGTACGGCCGCCCCAGCGCCCGTGCCGCTTCTTCTACCGCGCCTATGCGCACGAGATCCCGGATCTTCGTTGACGAAACGCTCTCACCGTTGGCCAGCACGGGCGAAACGACGTCGACATCGAACCCCAGCTCGTTTCCGAGCCGTTGAAGCGTGTCTCGATCGCCCGTCCGGCCTCTACCGAATCCGTGATCGTGCCCGATCACTAGCTCCCTCACGCGGAAGCGATCCACGAGCACGAATCTCACGAACTCCTCCGGCTGGTGAAGCGACAGCGCCTTGTCGAACGACAGAAAGGCCACGTAGTCCAGCGACGAAAGAGCGAGAATCTCCTTCTTCTCGTCAGGAGAGGTCAGCACCGGCGGAGCCGCTTCGGGGCGCACGACACTGAGCGGATGCCGATCGAAGGTCACCAGCACGCTGATCAGTCGCCGGCGCCGGGCACGCTCGCCGATCTCCTGAAGCACCGCCCAGTGACCTAGATGTAAGCCATCGAAGGTGCCGACCGTAACTACCGTTCCGGGGACATCCGGCGGAAGGCCGCTCCCAGTCGTCGACGACCTGTCAGGCAACGAACACCTTCCTGGGCTGTACCGATCCGTCCTGCTCCTCGGCGATGGCGATCAAGTGCCCGTCGTGCAACACTCGGACGGGGACGCCACCGGTCGGACCGCCATCGGCATCCCACCGCACCGCGGCTGTTTCCGCGGATACGGATCTACCGGTTCGGAGGAGCGCGAGGCCTTCATCATCCACGTGACATACGGGGAGCCACGACATCGCCTCGGCCGGCTCGAGCCATGCTCCCGAGGCGCGGAGGCGATCGAGATCCAGACTGTCAGACTCCAGCTCCCTGTCGGTAATCGCCTCGCGAACGTGCAGATCGTCGATCGCCGTTCGCCGCAACGCCGAAAGGTGTGCTCCGCAGCCCAGGCTGCGCCCTAGATCCCTTGCAAGCGAGCGAACGTACGTGCCAGTGGACACGCAGGCGGAAACACGGGCGACGGGCGGTTCGAAGCTCGAGAGCTTGAGGGAGTGTACCATGACCGAAGCCGCGGGGAGCGAGACGTCCGCGCCGGCTCGAGCGAGCCGGTGGGCGCGTTGCCCATCGATCTTCTTGGCGGAGAGTGAGGGGGGTCTTTGCTCGATACGGCCCTCCAGCGCTCGCAAGGCACTCTCGAGATGACCCGCCGAGATCCCACTCCAGGATTCGGATTCCGTCACGACCTCACCGTCGGAATCATGTGAGCTCGTTTCCACGCCGAGCGTAACCTCGGCCTCGTAGCGCTTGGCCGGAATATGAAAGTACTCGCTCAGCCGCGTGGCCCGGCCGACGCAAAGGACCAGCAAGCCGGTGGCAAACGGATCCAGCGTCCCGGTGTGGCCGACTTTGCGTGAGCTCAGGGCCCGCCTGCCCAGTTCGACCACATCGTGCGAGGTCGGACCGGCAGACTTGTCGACGAGCAGAACGCCCGAGCCCGCTGACCTCACGTATCCTCGGTCGAATCCGGCTCGCGGGTGAGATCCGGTCTGATCTCCTCCAGCAGTGATTCGATCCGTCGGGCGTGCTCGAGCGTGCGATCGGCTTCGAAGCGAAGCTCCGGGATCCTCCGAATGTGAAGCCGACGACCCAGCTCGCGTCGCAGGAAACCTTCGGCGCTTGTCAGACCCTCCAGCGCCTCCGCCAGGGCAGCATCGTCGCCTCCAGCTCGCACGTACACGGTTGCAAACTTCAGGTCGGAGGTTGCCTTGACCGCCATGATCGACACCGACGCGAGGCGCGGGTCCTTGGCGGATCGGAGCATCAGGGTAGCGAGCTCTTCTCTGAGGAGGTGATTTACCCGTTCGATGCGGCGCGCCATCAGTAGAGCACGATCTCCCGCTCGATCACATGAGCTCGTGGATCGGAGCCCACATGCTCGTCCAAACGGCCGAGAAGAGCATCAGCGACGGCACGATCGGACGCCACTACGGCTACGCAAATCTCCGCCTTTTGCCATTTGTCCTGGAAGTCCGTTTCGGCGGCGGAAACTCGAAAGCGAGACTGAAGCCGGTCGCGAAGGCTGCGTACGATTCGACGCTTCGCCTTGAGCGACGTGCAGCCGGGCAGGTGTAGGACCCAGCGCCCGACGCCAACGACAACGGCCATTCGCCTAGGAGGTCGGGCTCTCCGTTGGGGCCGCCTCGAGCGCCGCCGCCTCGAGCGCCGCTGCCGAGGCCGCCGTCGAGGCCGCGCTCTCCGCCAAGGTCCGGGCGATCTCTTCGATCTGATAGGATTCGATAAGATCGCCTTCCTTGATGTCGTTGTAGCCTTCGATCGAGACACCGCACTCGTAGCCCTCCCGCACCTCGCGAACGTCGTCCTTGAAGCGCTTGAGGCTGTCGATTCTTCCGGTGTAAATGCGGATCTGGTCTCGAACGATGTGCACCGGCAGGCTCCGCTTGATCACGCCGCTCGCTACGTAACAGCCGGCCACCGTTCCCGCCTTCGGCACGCGGAACAGCTGTCGCACTTCCGCCGTCCCTTCGACGACCTCCCTCTCTTCGGGCTTCAGGAGCCCCTCGAGGGCGAGACGCATGTCTTCCACGGCCTCGTAGATGACGTCGTATCCGCGGATCTCGATTCCCTCTCGCTGCGCCAGGTCCCGAGCGCCGGTGTCCGGACGCACGTGGAAACCGACGATGGCGGCAGAGCTCGTCGTGGCCAGAAGAACATCGGACTCGTTGATCGCCCCAACACCTCGGTGAATGACGTCGACTCTGACTTCGCCTGTACTCAACCGCTCGAGCGAATCCGAGAGCGCCTGCACGGACCCGTCGGTGTCCGCCTTGATGATGAGGTTGAGGATGGCTCCCTCGCCAAGCTGCACGCCGCCGAAGATCTCGTCGAACCGTGCACCCTTCTGACGACGCCGGATGTCCTTCTCCCGCTCGAGCTGCTGACGGCGGCCGGCGATCTCCTTGGCGCGATCGGCTTCCACGACGACCATCGAATCGCCAGCCTGCGGCACACCCTCGAGCCCCAGCACGCGTACCGGGATCGAGGGTCCGGCCTCTTCGACGTTGTTGTCGCGCTCATCAAGCAGAGCGCGCACGCGGCCTCCGAACAGGCCGCAGATGAAGTCATCGCCCACGCGTATCGTTCCGCTCTGCACCAAAACGGTTGCCACCGGACCCATGCCCCGGTCGAGCTGGGCCTCCACGACGGTGCCGCGTGCGGCACGCGCCGGGTTCGCCTGCAGCTCCAGGAGCTCGGCCTGAAGCAGGATCTTCTCCAGCAGCTCGTCGACGCCGCCCCCGGTTTTGGCGGATACCGGCGCGGATAGCACATCTCCGCCGAACTCCTCCAGCACGACGTCGTGGCTCAGAAGGTCTTGCTGCACCTTCGGAACGTCCGCTGCTGGAAGATCGATCTTGTTGATCGCGACGATGATCGGTACGCCCGCGTTCTTGGCGTGGCTTATGGCCTCGATCGTCTGCGGCATCACGGCGTCGTCGGCAGCCACGACAAGAATCACGACATCCGTAAGCTCGGCGCCACGCGCTCGCATTGCGGTGAACGCTTCGTGGCCCGGCGTGTCGAGGAAGGTGATCGAACGACCGTCCGCGAGATCGAGATGGTAGGCGCCGATGTGCTGCGTGATGCCCCCGGCCTCGCCCGCGATCACGTTCGCCTCGCGAAGATAATCGAGGAGCGAGGTCTTTCCGTGGTCCACATGGCCCATCACGGTGACTACGGGCGCTCTCGACTCGAGATCCTCATCGGACTCGACCTCTTCGACCTCTTCCTGGAGGTTTGCCTCGTACGCCTTTTCGCGAACCGCTTCGTAGCCAAACTCTTCGCAGATCAACTCGATCTGATCGAAATCCAGCCGCTGGTTGATCGTCACCATCAGGCCGAGGTTCTTGAACGCCGATGTGATGATCTCCTGCGCCGACACGCTGATTAGGTCGGCGAGCTCCGATACGGTCAGGAACTCGTTTACGCGGACGCGAGTTTTCTCGGCCTCGGCCTCGAGAGCCACCCTCTCGGCTTCGGCTTCCTGTTCCGCCGAAGGCACTTCGCGCTTCCGTTTGCGGCCGCTGGCTCCTCCTTCGAGGGCGGCGAGCGTCCGCTTGACGTTCTCCTGGACGGCATCCTGATCGACTCGCCGCTTTCGCTTGGCCTCCGGGCGCGGCTTCCTGCGTCCG
>JBDHGL010000035.1:0-22984 GCA_039589875.1 Gemmatimonadota bacterium | reverse complement strand
GAACGAGAGGCCTGCGGAGTATTGGATTGCGCTCTTCGAGGAGCACGGGTACGAGCTGCGTGTGGAGGCAACCGCCCGCCTGCGCAGTCGATTGGATCATGCGGGAGCCTCGTGGTGGCTCGGAAGGAACCTCCTGGTTCTCGAGAGAGTCTTCCGAGCTCCGGACAACACGGTCGCCCTCCACGTCCCGTCCGAAAGCCCGGCCGACAGTCACCCATCCCGCCTGGTCAGCATCTCGGGGTGACCTCTCGCCGCTCTGCGGCCTGATATTTCGAGCTGACACCCACAGCGGGCTACTGCTGCAGCGGGCGGTCTCTGCGATGCCCTGCTCCCCGGCGACGAGCCGTACCGCGTGACTCGTCCCCATCCTCCTTTCGAGTCGACGTAGGCCACGACGCGGTCTGCAGATCATAGCGCCTCCGTCTCGGGGCAAGTTACCCAAGTTGGCCGGCGCGTCTTCTGTGGGCGCTGAGCCCGCCGGCGGCCCCTTGCCGCTCTCCATGCATACACGTACCTAGACCACGGCTTCTCGCAGCGGCGGACCGGCCGACCTAAGGAGATCGATGTCCGAACCGGCGACGGGCAGCACCGAGCGGCAGGTCAGGTGGGCCAAGCTGATCGACCACGACCGCTGTATCGGCTGTCATGCCTGCACGACGGCGTGCAAGTCCGAGAACGAGGTTCCACTCTCCGTCACTCGGACTTACGTGAAGTACGTCGAGGTCGGCGTCTTTCCCAACGCCAGCCGCGCTTTCCAGGTCACCCGGTGCAACCAATGCGATAGCGCTCCGTGCGCCACGGCCTGCCCGACCGGCGCCATGTTCCGGCGAGCGGACGGGATTGTCGATTTCGACAAGTCGATCTGCATAGGCTGCAAGGCCTGCATCGCTGCCTGCCCCTACGACGCGATCTTCATCAACCCCGAGGACCACTCAGCCGAAAAGTGCAACTTCTGCGCACATCGGCTGGATGTTGGGCTGGAGCCGGCCTGCGCCGTCGTCTGCCCCGTCGAGGCGATTCTGATCGGTGACCTGAACGAGCCGGGCTCGAAGGTTGCCCGAACTGTGAACCGCCATCCGGTCTCCGTCCGGCGACCGGAGAAGGAGACCCATCCGAAGCTCTTCTACAAGGGGGCACGCCAGGCGACGCTCGACCCGATCGCGGCCAGACGCCCCGACGGAGGGGTGTTCATGTGGAGCGAGCAGCAGGAAGGACCGGGCAACGTCGTCTCGGGATACCCGGGAGAAACAAATCGCTTCAGTGGAAACGGACGTCCCGGCGGCAGTCAGCGCCCAGGTGCCGGTCCCAGCAACTCCTCCGCTGCCGCGCTCCTCGCCTACGACATCGGCCATCGGGCTCCTTGGGACTGGAGGGTGAGCCTCTACACGCTTACCAAGGGCATCGCGGCGGGCGCTTATCTGGCTGCCGTCCTCCTCCTGCTGACCGGAGCCCTCCCTGCCAGCGGTCCTTTGTGGCGCTGGGCCGCTCCCGCGGTGGCGACAGCCTTCCTCGCCATCACCGGCGGCTTGCTGCTCTGGGATCTGGAGCACCCGGCCCGGTTCTACATGATTTTCACGCAGCCGCAGTGGAAGAGTTGGCTCGTACGGGGCGCGTTCATTATCAGCGGTTACGGGGCGGTGCTGGCGCTGCATCTACTGGCCGATTTCGTGGGCTGGTCCGGGCTTTCCCGACCCCTGATAGGGCTGGGTCTTCCCTTGGGCGTTCTCACCGCCGTGTACACGGCGTATCTCTTCGCGCAGGCGAAGGGCCGAGACCTGTGGCAGAACCCGCTTCTGCCGCCGCACTTGCTTGTACAGGCGCTTCTGGCCGGAGCCGCTGCCCTGGTACCGATGGCGGCTGCGTTGGAGCCGCAAGCCACACCGGGACTTCTCTGGCTGCTCTCCGCCGCTAGCCTCGTCCATCTCCTGATGATCGCCGGCGAGACCACGGTCACCCACGGAACCGCACATGCCCACCTGGCCCTGCGTGAACTGACGAGGGGTCGCTATGGCGGTTACTTCTGGATCGGTGCGCTGCTCGTTGCGGTCGCGGCGGCGGCGCCCTGGATCGGACCGGCGGCTTGGGCGAGCGCCCTGGTGGGACTGTTGGCTTACGAGCACGCGTACGTGCAGGCGGGTCAGGCTGTACCCCTGGCCTAGCGCCGGTCGCTCGGCCGGATCGCAGCAGCGCGGAAAGGAACCGAGACTGAGCAGACGATGGACCTGAAGAGAGTGAGCCAGCGAGTCAGCGCGGCCCGAGCCGAAACGGAGGCTCGAGGGGAGACCTTCTACCCTGGCGCCAGCCGCATCCACCTGGCCTCCTTCCCGCCCAAAGAACGCTGGGACGACTGGGTCGAGCTGGACTCTAAGGCTTGGCCGGAGCGCGTCGAGCGCCGCTATATGCTTGTTCCCACGACCTGCTTCAACTGCGAGGCGGCGTGCGGCCTCCTGGCATACGTGGACAGGGAAAGTCTCCAGGTGCGCAAGTTCGAGGGAAACCCCGAGCACCCCGCCTCGCGGGGCCGTAACTGTGCGAAGGGACCGGCGACCCTCAATCAGGTGACCGATCCCGACCGCATTCTCCACCCGCTGAAGCGAGCTGGTCGGCGCGGAGAGGGAAAGTGGGTGCGCGCAGAATGGGACGAGGTGCTGGAGGAGCTGGCCGACCGCATCCGGTCCGCCATCCAGGAGGGGCGTCACGGCGAGATCATGTATCACGTAGGGCGGCCTGGCGAAGACGGGTTTACCGAGCGCACCCTGGCTGCGTGGGGAGTGGATGGACACAACTCGCACACGAATGTCTGCTCCTCGAGCGCCCGCGCCGGCTACCAGCTCTGGTGTGGCATGGACCGCCCCAGCCCGGACCATGCCAACGCCGACGTCATCCTTCTTGTCAGCTCCCACCTGGAGACGGGTCACTACTTCAATCCACACGCCCAGCGGATCATCGAGGGCAAGGAGAGGGGCGCGAAGCTCGTCGTCTTCGACACGCGGCTCTCGAACACGGCGACGCACGCCGACTTCTGGCTTCCGACCGTGCCTGGCTCTGAGGCTGCGGTTCTGCTTTCGATCGCCAACCACCTGATCCAGAACAATCTGTACGATCGGGACTTCGTGCGTCGCTGGTGGAACTGGCAGGAATACCTCGAGGAGGAGCGGCCCGACCTCGAAGGCACGTTCGAGGAATTCGAACGGGAGCTCAGGAGCATCTACGATACGTACACCTTCGATTTCGCCGCTGCAGAATCCGGATTGGAAGCGGACATCATTGCCGAGGTGGCGGCCACGGTCGCGGCCGCAGGGACCCGCCTTTCGACCTACACGTGGCGCAGCGCGACGTCGGGAAACGAGGGAGGATGGCAGGTGGCGCGAGCACTCTTTCTGCTGAACGCCCTCTTGGGAGCCGTTGGGACCGAAGGCGGCCTGTATCCCAACGCCTGGAACAAGTTCGTCCCCAGGCCGATTCGGCTGCCGCGCCACCCGGAGCATTGGAACGAGCTCAATTGGCCGCAGGAATACCCGCTCAGCATGTACGAGCTTTCCTTTTTGCTTCCACACCTCCTCAAGGACGGTCGGGGCAAGCTCGACGTCTACTTCACTCGCGTCTACAACCCCGTGTGGACCAACCCGGACGGTTTCTCGTGGATCGAGGCGCTGACGAACGAGCAGCTTGTCGGTCTCCATGTAGCTCTCACGCCGACCTGGAACGAGACCGCGTACTTTGCCGACTACATCCTCCCGATGGGCCTCGGCGCCGAGCGCCACGATCTTCACTCGTACGAGACGCACGACGGCCAGTGGATCGGCTTCCGCCAGCCGGTCCTGCGGACAGCGCGCCAGCGGCTCGGAGAGAAGGTGGGGGACACCCGGGAGACAAACCCGGGCGAGGTGTGGGAGGAGAACGAGTTCTGGCTCGAGCTCTCCTGGCGGATCGATCCGGACGGAAGCCTCGGCATTCGCGAGTTCGTGGAGTCCCGAGAGAATCCCGGCCGGCGGCTCACCGTCGATGAGTACTACGCGTACATCTTCGAGAACTCTGTGCCAGGCCTCCCGGAAGCAGCGTCGGCGGAAGGACTGACGCCCCTCGAGTACATGCGCAGGTACGGAGCGTTCGAGCTGCAGAATAGGATCGGACCGCTGCACGAGACCGCGATCGAGGGCAGAGAGCTGAAGGACATTGCCGAGCATCCACGGGGCCGTGTATACACGCGCGTCCAGGCTCCGACGCCGCTCAACTTCGTCCCGACGGGCGCGCCTGATCCGGACATCGAAGGCCGGCGCGCGGTCGGGGTGCGCGTCGATGGAACCGTTCTCCGAGGCTTCCCGACGCCGAGCGGCCTTCTCGAGTTTTACTCACCCACGGCTGCCTCCTGGGGATGGCCGGAGTACGCGCTGCCGACCTACATCCGGAGCCACGTCCATCCCGACGCGCTGGCGGAAGACGAGATGGTCCTGATCTCGACTTTTCGTCTGCCCGTTCAGATTCACACACGCAGTGCCAACTCGAAGTGGCTGGACGAGATCGCCCACACCAATCCCCTCTGGATCCATCCCAAGGACGCGAGGGGAGTTGGCGTGGCCACCGGCGATTTGGTGAGGGTCGAGACGGAGATTGGGCACTTCGTGCTCAAGACGTGGGTCACGGAGGGAATCCGACCGGGGGTCGTGGCGTGCAGCCACCACATGGGTCGCTGGAAGCTCGCCGACCACGGTCAGCGGCAGCTGATGGCAACCGTGGCGCTCGGGCACGAGAAGGACCGGTGGAGGATCGACCTCGAGGCGGGAGCCCAATCCTATGAGTCGGGAGATCCCGACACGGGGCGCATCTGGTGGACCGACGTCGGCGTCCACCAGAACCTGACGTTCCCCGTGCACCCCGATCCCGTCTCGGGCATGCACTGCTGGCATCAGGCCGTCCGAGTGCGCAAAGCCGATCCGGCGGACCGCTACGGTGACATCCAGGTGGACACCGAGGCATCGCACCGGGTCTTCAAGGCATGGCTGACCAAGACGCGGCCGGCCTCGGAGCACTCGCCGGACGGCAACCGGAGGCCACATTGGCTGATCCGCCCGGTCAAACCGACGAAGGAAGCGTATCGGCTCCCGCCTAGCCCCTCGGCCCGGTGACCAATCGGCGGTACGTGTCAAAACCCGGAGCTGGCCTGGAGCTCGCCGAGCTGTTTCGCGCCCTCGGCTCCCTGGCCGAGCCTCCCACGCCCGCTGCTCAGCGCTTGGCCGACGTGCTCGATCTGGGACCCTTCCCGGCCGAAGCCGACCACACGGAGCTCTTCCTGTTTCAGTTGATCCCGTACGCCTCGGTCTACCTGGGGCCGGAGGGGATGCTGGGCGGGGAAGCTCGCGACCTGATCGCCGGCTTTTGGCGAGCTCTGAGCCTCGAGCCTCCTGCCGAGCCCGATCATTTGGCGGTCATGCTCGCCTTCTACGCCGGACTCACGGAGGAGGAAGCCGGTGCCGAGGATCCGGGAGGTCGAACAGCCTGGCGGCGAGCCCGGAAGGCCTTTCTCTGGGAGCACCTCCTTTCCTGGCTGCCGCCCTACCTGGACTCGGCCGGAGAACACGCACCTCCGTTCTATCGACGCTGGGCCCGGCTCCTGGAGGACGCCCTCCGCGAGGAGGCGATCGCCCTCGGCGAGCAGGAGCGGCTTTCCCTTCATCTCCGAGAGGCACCGGGGGTGGCGGATCCGCGGGAAGAGAGCCCCGAGGCGTTCGTGGCGTCCCTGCTGAGTCCGGCTCGCAGCGGAATGATCCTCACCCGAATGGATATCGGGCGAGCGGGCCGCGAACTGGATCTCGGAACGAGGGCCGGGGAGCGGAGGTTCGTCCTCCGAGGGCTCCTGGAGCGCGATCCCGCCGGCATGCTCGAGTGGCTGCGTTCGGAGGCCGCCGGTTGGGTGGAACGACACGGCCGCGATGATCCGCTGGCGCCGCAGATTGCCGCCTTCTGGCGCCGACAAGCCGAGTCCACCGCCGATCTCCTGGCGGCCCTGAGGCCAGGTCCTGAGTAGCGTCCTCGTCCTGTCCGCTATCCGCTAGAGCGATCTAGAGCAGCTCGGATCACTCCCCAACCAGGGTAATCGCGACGCGGCGGCTGCGTGGCCGGGTGTCGAAGTCGAGGAACACGACCTGCTGCCACGTGCCGAGCGGCAGCGACCCGTCGACGATCGGAAGGGCCAACGACGGGCCGATCAGGCAAGCTCTGACATGGCTGTGCCCATTGTCGTCGTGCCATGTCTCCTCGTGCTCGTAGAAGCCGTCTTGCGGTGCGATCTTTTCCAGCGCCGCCGCGATATCGTGCCCAACGAGGCCGGGCTCGTACTCGAGCGTGGAAAGCGCCCCGGTCGATCCCACTACCATAGCCGTGAGCTGACCACAGTGGATTCCGCTCCCTTTGACGAGGGCCTGCAGCTCGTCCGTAATGTCGAGGATGTGGCTATCGCCCTGCGTGCTTAGCGTCAGCGTGTGATTACGAGCGGCCATATAGAGCCTGCCGTGCTACCCTCATATCTAGTCCAAGCAATCCGTTGAGGTTGTGGGTGTCTCCCTCTTCATGGCGGGAGGCTTGGAGTTGCCTGCCATCTCATACTTGTAGATCTCGGCTCCGTCCAACAACCACTCCTGAAGCCGCCTGGCTCCTCCTTCCTCTAGCATTTGCAGGAACTGCGGTATCGCGTTGTCTCTGACTCCGCTGTCTCTTACGTGCGGCAACCGCCTCGCTCCTATGAAGACGAACCAAGCCTCAGGCCCAACAGCACAAAGACGTGCTGCCTCCCTGGCGGCCCACTCCGTTTCCCATTTTTCCATGTCGGCTCCTGCCAAGCGACGGGCTGGCCGGAAACGACCTCGAATTACACGGGCCTCACCGATACGGCACACCTCCTCTTCCGAGTCGTCGCCAGGTTCCCAGCCGTAGAATTGACAGGCCACGAATGCGTTGCCTCCTATGTAGACGGGAAAGTCGCTGACTGCCTGTCCCTGAAGCAGCTCGATAGCGGACACGAAGTCCCATCCCGGGCGAGGGTCGAGGGCGTTCAGCGTAGCGCCCACCAATCCCGGGCCGATGGCAGCGAGAACCAGAAGCCAGGCGAAACGAGAACCCCACTTGCCCCCCTTCGACGAAAGCAACGCGCCGACCGACGAAATACCGGCGGCAAGGAGAAAAGCCGCCGAAGGAACGGCGAAGAGAAGCAACCGCGGCACCATGGGCCAGTGGCCGAGCAGCGAAGCGACGGCCGCAAGAACTGACGGTGCGAGCAAGAGGATAAGCACGGCCGGTCGACGTCGTGCGAGCATCGCAGAACCGAGCAAAGCAAGAATGAGCACGAAGTACATGGTCTTCGGAGGCAAGCTGGCCCGAACCGCTCCCACGAACAACGACTGAATGAAGAGCTCCTTACCTGCTCTGGCGGCGTCGCTGAAGATGCTCGGAAAGCGTGGTTCCAGAAGTGCTCCCGTCCAATACTCCTGCATAAAAGTGGATGAGGCTGTGGAGCGGTAGTGCATCAGATACAGGAGAGCGAAAAGCCCCAGCCACGCAGCACTCGATAGAACGATGATACTCCTCGACTTGCCTCGTTCCGGCAGGGAGCGATCGGCCAACAGAGCCACAGAGGATCCAAGAACGAGGAACACTCCGGGGATAGCTGCCAGGACCGCCAGGGTCCCAACAGCGAGCCAGCGGAGCCAATTCAACTTTTTCGGAGTCGTGAGCAGCTCGAGGGTGACCCAAATCATGGCTACGGCGAATAGCGCATCGAGACCATACGGTTTGACCTCGGTCGAATACCGGATCAGGATTGGCGCGAGGGCCACGAGAGCAGTAGCCAAGAAAGCTCCCCTTGTGTCGAGCAGACGCGCCGAGATCTTCCACACCAGGGCCAGCGTGCAAATGCCTGCTGCAAGGGGTAGGGCGCGCAGCGCGAACTCGTTGTGCCCGAAAAGCTGCACAGCGACTCGCTCCAACACGAGAAACGGCGGAGAAGCAGTCTGGATTTCAGCGTTCTTTTGGAAGCCACTCGATAGGACGCGAAGCGACATCCATGCTTCGTCCAGCCACAGAGGTCGGTTGGCCAGGAATAGGTGAATGCGAAATCCGACGCCGGTGGCGATAGCCAGCCAAGCGGCAACAAATGGGATGCCTCTGAATCCCGCGAGTTGGTTGATCACCGAATGGGCATCACGAACCTGTCTTGTTAACACATCGGTCAATCATCGCCGATGAGAGCTATGTTGGCCCGCACAGCACGCAGGTGTGAAATCTTCGCGGTCGTCTCTCCGCGCGCCAACTAAACTCGGTTTGCAGGTTAGAATTTGAAACCACCTCACGGGTCGCTGTCTTCGGCAGATGTGTGTAGTTGGCTGACATGGGCATCGTACTCTCTCGGTGCTAACGAAGGGTGACAATGCGAAGGCGATTAATCGGTGCGGTTGCCTGGGTCACGATCACCGCTGCGCTTTTTCTGCTGCTAGAAGGAGCGGCCAGCGTCACCGTGTTCCTCAGGACGCTGCAGACGGATGTTCGGTCTTTGCCGCACCCCGCCGAGCGAAAGCACGCGGTGTTCGATGCCGAACTGGGCTGGGTGAACAGGCCCAACCTCGACCTCGAAGACTTTTACGGCCCTGGAAAGCACCTGGTGATCAACTCTCGCGGGTTCCGCAATCGCCGGGACTTTGAAACGTCCGTTCGAGACGAAATCCTCCGGGTGATCTGCACCGGCGATTCTTACACGCTTGGATACGGTGTGTCCAATGAAAACGCATGGTGTGCGCAGCTGGCAGCTCTGGCCTCGAACGTCGAGAGCGTGAACATGGGGCAGGGCGGCTACGGAATCGACCAAATGTACCTTTGGTACATGCGAGACGGAGTCGAGTTGGAGCATGATGTGCAGATCCTGGCCTTTATCGACAACGATTTTCAGAGGATGATGTCCCGACGCTTTGCAGGTTACAGCAAGCCTGTCATTGGGTTCGTTGATGGCGAGCTTCGGGCCAGACCAGCCTCACCGCGTAACGGCGATATCCGGCGCTGGCTTTCGGTGAATGGCCAACTGTTCACCCAGCTGCGCTCGGTCGAGTTTTCTCGTCGGGCGCTCGGCAGGCTGAGCAGCGCACTCGGCGCTACGGATGCGCGTGAGCGCACCTGGAGTGTGGCCGAGGCTATCTTTGACGACCTACTGGCAGGGCACTGCGAGCGCCGCAGCGAACTCGTCCTGGTATTTCTCCCGGACATCCCGGCTGCTGAGCCAAGCGCGCACTGGCGAAGCCTGGTCGAGGATTACTCTCAACGACGGGGTGTCGTTTATTTCGACCTGGTTGCGGATCTTCAGAAGGTCTCGATGGAACAAGCAGACTCATTCTTTGACGAGGCTCACGGCCACTATACAGAGTCCGGAAACCTCTGGGTTGCTACGCGATTGGACACATGGCTTCGGCAGCGTCCAAGCGGCGGGCGACCGTGTGAATGACGTGTAGCGCAGCGGCACTCACGGCTTACGACGAGGGTGACGACGAGCGAGGTGCCGCTTTTGGCGAGCGAGCTTTTTCCCAAGTCGGAGTCGGTCGAGTTTTCGCTTGACCGGCGTTGAGAGATCGACGCCACAGTGGGGACAATTTCGGGCTTCCGAGCTTGTCGGCCGACCGCACTCGGAACAGGGTACAACATACAACATTTGGGAAAACTCTCCCGCTGAAAATGCTCCTAAAGATAAGCAATTGCCGGGCGTGTGGTAGCTAGCAGCCGTCTTCGTCGGTGCAAGTCACTATAACCACAGGGATTACGACGGCCGCCACGGCCGCGTAGGAGAGTAGAATGGTCCCGACCACGTTGGCCTTCCGCTGCTCGGCTTTGGCGATCGTGGACAGAGGGACCGCGGTGGGTAGGTCGTCTCCTCTTATCCCGAACACGCTGTCTCGACTGACCGTCGCAAAGTCGAATTCCAGTCGCTCATCGTCGGCTAGAGTCAGTCGTAGCTTCCCGCGGTGCTGGGCCAGACTGTTCTCGAGCGGAGGTTCCAGCGGCACCCACTTCTGGCAAGCGCCGAGGAAGCATACGAGGATCAACAAGAGAACCGTTCGCCGATGCGCACCTCTGGTCCCTAGCAACATTGTTTGTCCGTTGGGAGACGTGACTCGAGACAAGATTTTCGAGCGCACACTAGCGGGTTGTGCGGAGCGTTCAAAGAGGAGAGTGCTCGGCTGAACGAGGAAGCTGAACGAGGAAGTGGGAGGGATAATGGAGTTCTCCAAGATCCGGACCTTCCTGGATTATTGGGAGCGCTCGAGGGGGCGCACACTGCGTGTGGCCGAGTGCATTCCACACGAGCAGATCGAGTGGAGGCACCGGGCCGGGGCATTCTCGTTCGGCGACCTGCTCCGCCATCTGGCTGCAGCCGAGCGATACATGTTCACCGAAAACGCCCGCCTACGCCCGAGCAGGTATCCGGGACACGGTAGAGAGCCAGCCGACGGCTACACGGCGGTGCTTCGATCCCGGTCTGGAAGTGGCTGCGCGCGATGGTCGAGCACGAGGTTCATCACAGGGGGCAGATCTACCTCATGCTCGGGATGCTGGAGGTCCGCACTCCCCCTCTGTACGGGCTCACTGAAGAGGAAGTCTGGGCCGCTAGCCGGAGCTAGGTCGGGCCGCCAGCCAAGATCAGTCTGCGGTAGCGAACTCGCCCAGGGCGGTCTCACTCTCGGTAAGGGACTCGCATAGGCCGTCCAGCCGCTCAAACTCGGCGCGGAACCGTTTCCGAAAGGCGCGGAAGGCTTTCTCCGATGCCCAGCGATCCACGGTTACAAAGCGTCCGGGATCACTGATGTCCCGGTAGAGCCTCGTCCCTAGGTATCCATCGGCGCGGCGAAAAAGCTCGACCCACGCTCCGGCAGGTCCGTAGTATTCGCGGAAGGTGTCTTCCGACGATGGCTTGACGCGGTACTCCCAGATGTAGGCGAAGCCAGAACTGGTCACGGACCTTCGTCGTCTGATCGGCTTCGGGTCCGCATCAGATGAATCCCGCCGGCGATGAGAGCTCCGAGGACGGTGCCGGTCAACGCGTTGCCGAGAAGGAGGCCGATCCCGGCTCCCAGCACGGCCCCGAGCAGCAGGTGCATGGTCATGGTGCCCTCCGGCGGCTCAGTGCGTCACTTCGATCTTCGCGATCTGGTGCCCCGGATGGAACTCGGTGCCCCTCTCCGTCTCTCTTCGGACCTGCTTGTCCAGGAAAAACAGAGCTTGTTCGACGCCGGCCTGATGCGATTCAACTTCGATTTCGAAGCTGGAGCCGGTTACCGTTGTCACGATGAGCGCTGCCATCGGTCCTCCTCAGGTGCCAGGTCGCTAGGTGCAGAGTACGCTAAACGTCGTGTCGGTGACCGTGTCCTTTTCGATCACCACGGTGCGCGGGTTCGCTCCGGACACGCTACAGTTCGCTGGAACGTCGGTTAGTTGGACGGAGACGGAGCCAACCGGCACAGGCGCAAAGGTAATGTCGCCGGTGGGTGCGACGTCGGCTGCCTGATCGAAGCCTTCGACTTCCACAGTGTAGCCATCGGGCAGGTTGTTTCCCGATGTAGCGACCCTGACCAGGAGTCCACCTATGTCGGACGGTTCAGTCGAACTGAGACAACCCCCGAAGGAGAGCGATACGAAGACGAGCCAAGCTGCCCAAGATAGGCCTTTCACCGAAGAACTCCTCATTCCTGTAGAATCGGTAACGGTAGCCGCTCGAGAAAGCCCGCCGGCGCGCGGCGATCGCCGTGTCAGTCCCACAACGTGCGACCCTTTTTTTCGGTGTCGGGTAAGGCGACCATCCAATTCCTGGGACGTCTCCCATATCAAACGAACGGACGGCCGAGAATGACTCGAGCGACGTGTAGCCGACGGTTTCTACTACTAACCGCTTCGCTGACGATCGTTGCCTCTCCGATCGCTGTCCATCCTGCTCGGGCGCAGCCGGCGTCAGTTGAGTTGCAGGATGCGTTCGAGAAGTACTGGGCGGCCGCTGATCTTGAGACTCGTGACGAGCTCGCGATGACGATTGCCGGTCTCGAGCCGGACTTCGAGGTCGTGTACGACCTCGTGCGCCAGGGCAGGTCCTACTCGGACGAAGTCGAGACCGGTGTCGTGAGGCGCTCCCGATGGAACGCCGACGGAACGGAGCATCTCTACGCCCTGATTGTGCCGGACGACTATGATCCCGAGCGCCGCTACCCCGTTCGCGTGCATCTGCACGGGGGGATCTCGCGGCCCGCTTGGAAGAGCGGAGAAGTCTGGTGGCGACGCTCCGCCGAGTTGGCGAGCGACGATGTGATCGTCGCCGTTCCAACCGCCTGGCGTGAATCTCCCTGGTGGCGGCAGAGCCAGGTCGAGAACCTGGCCGGCATGCTGGACGAGCTGAAACGCGACTACAACGTCGATGAGAACCGGATCTCGCTCTGGGGCGTCTCCGACGGTGCCAGCGGCGCGTACTACCATGCGTTCACGGCGCCGTCCGCATGGGCGGCCATCCTCCCGCTCATAGGAAGTCCCGGAGTGCTGGGGAATCCAGCGAATGGCGTCGACGCCACGCCGTGGGTCGCCAACCTCGCCAACCGGCCGCTGTACATCGTGAACGGCCAGCTGGACCCGCTCTATCCCGCGGCAGGCGAGGAAGAGTACATGGCCCTCTTCGAGCAGATCGGGGTCGAGTTCGTCTTCCGAGCGCTGGAGGGCTACGGGCACAACCTGGACTGGTGGCCCGAGGAGGCGGAAGCGATGGAGGAGTTCGTCGTCACACATCCGAGAGACCCGCTACCGGATCGGCTAGTTTGGGAGACGGATCGTGCCGACCGCTACAACCGGGTGGACTGGCTATTGATTACCGAGCTGGCCCGTCCAGGAGCAGGAGGCCCTCAGCAGGGAGATCCTAGCCCTGGCGACCGGCCGGCACGGGTCGAGCTCGAGCGGTCCGGCAACACGGTGAGCGTCCGGACGTTCGATATTCGCCGCTATACCCTCCTGGTCTCTCCGGAAGACTTCGATCTGAGCCGCCCCGTCGTCGTCGAGACGAACGGCAATGTCTCCTTTCGCGGGCTTGTCTCCCCGAGCGTCGCAACCGCGCTGAAGTGGGCAGCCAGGGACGCTGATCGGACCATGGTGTTCGCGGCGGAGCTCGAGATCGACACGGCGACTGATCTCGGGCCGGCCGGGTCATAGGCGCCTCGTTGCCGCCTACGGTTGGAAGGGGAACGCCAGCGGCGCCAGAAGAATCGTGATCACGCCGACCAGCATCGTGAGAGGAAGGCCGATCCACATGAAATCCGACGCTCTGTAGCCGCCGGGGCCGTAGACCATGAGGTTCGTCTGATACGCGGCCGGCGTGATCGTCGCACCGATCATCCCGGTCATGAGGGCGATCGCGAACGGCATGAAGCTCACGCCAAGGGAACCGGCCAACGAGACGGCGATCGGGAACATGAATACGGCCGAAGCCGCGGTAGTGATCAGGTTGCTCATGAGAGCGTGGCCGATAAAAACGGCGGCGAGCGCCGTGTACGGATCGTCCGCGCCCACGGATGCCAATACCGAGGCGATGGTGGCGGCCAGACCGCTCTCGCTGACCGCGGCCGCGACCCCGATCGCGGCCGCCAGAACGACCAAAGTGGCGAAGTCGACGCTCGCGCCCGCTGCTCGCAGGCTCATGCAGCCTGTCAGCAGCATCGCGCCACTGGCGAGCAGGGCCGCGTTCAGCATGCTCATCCAGCCGAGAGTGACCACGGTGACCATTGCCGCCACGATCAGCGACGCGGTCAGCGCCCGATGCCATCTGCGGCAGCGGTACCCTTCCAGAGGTCTCACCAAGGAGAAATCCTCCTCGTTTCGAGCCACGTAGAAGAACGAGTCATCTATCTCCAAGACGGCGTTATCCCCGATCTCGACCCGTACATCATCCAGCCGTCCTTCGATCGGCTGTCCGTGGCGAGACACGCCCACTAGGGTCACCTGATAAGGGCTGTCGGGGAGAGGAAGCTCCGAGATGCGTCGGCCCACGACCATGCTAGTCGGGGAGACCACGACCTCGACGAGCCTGTGCGCGTGGCGGGGCGACGTCATCGGATGGCCTGCCTTGTGAGGCCGGATGCCGAGAGACGTCCAGATGTCGGGCAGCATGTTGATGTCGGCGGCGATCGCCGCAACGTCGCCCTCGCGGAAGGTGGCATCCGGGACCAGCTTGACCGATCGGCCGTCGGCTCGCCAAAGGCCGAGGAACTCGAAGCCCGCCGGCTCTACCAGACCGGCTTCTTCCAATGTCTGACCGACGAGCGATGATTCCCTGAGGATCTCGAATTCGGCCCCGTAGGTGCGCCTGGCGATTTTCTCATCTGCTCCGGTTCTTCGGTCCGGGAGGAACCATTTTCCGGCGATCATGATGAAAAGGACTCCGATCACGGTGGCGGGAACTGCCACCCACGAAGGGTCGAACATCTCCATCTCCCGCATGTACGGTCCCGAGGACCCCCGGCCGAGCTCCTCCAGGATCAACCCGGCGATGATCAGGTTGACGGACGTCCCGATAAGCGTCGTGGTGCCTCCGAGGATCGACGCATAGCTGAGCGGGATAAAGAGCTTGGAGGCGACGAGCCCCGTCGATCGGCAGAGATCCCGGATGACCGGGATCATCATCGCCACCAGCGGAGTGTTGTTTAGGAACGCGCTCCCGATCGCGACCGGCGGAAGGATCCGGAGCTGGACCTCGAACTCGGTCTTCGGGCGGCCGATGAGCCATTCTCCGATCAGGCTCATGGCCCCGGTGGAGTACATGCCTGCTGCCACCATGTAGAGAGCTCCAACCGTCAGGACGCCTGCGTTCGAGAAACCGGCCAGGCTCCCCCCGAGTGGGGCGAGGCCGAGCGTGACGCTCGCTGTGAGCGCGCCCAAGAAGATGGCCGCAGGCGGCAGGCTCGTGGCCAGGAGAAGCACGAGCGTGACGAGGAGGAGGGCGAGGGTGAGCCAGGCGTCGATCGACATTGCTACATGTTTGCGGCGTGGTGGACCGGCCGCAACGCGCCGTAAGATAAACAGATGAGCCGAGAGTTTCCGCAGGAAGGCATGGAGCTCACTCACATCCTGGTCGTGAGCGAGATGGCCCGGTCGAAGACCTTCTATGAAGGTGTCCTCGGCGCCGAGGTGTTCCGGGAGTACGGTGGCACGTCTTGTGTGTTGCGTTTCCTGGGGAACTGGCTGCTCCTGGTGACCGGAGGCGAGCCGACCGAGGAGAAGCCGACCGTCGCGTTCGCGCCGCCCGTCGACCCCGATCGGGTGTCGGGTGCGTTCACGGTAAGGGTGGGCGACTGCCGAGAGGCGTTCGAGATCCTCCAGGCTCGCGGCGCCCGGTTCCTGACGCCGCCGGTTGATTGGGGAGGGGAGATCCGCGCCTTCTTTCGAGATCCCGATGGCCATCTGTTCGAGATCAGCGAGGCCGTCGGTTGACCCATTGAGCCTCGGATTTGTCTTCAAGTAGACCCGCGGGTAACGTGCATGTCCCGCTGTTGCGTACTGACCGAGAGGGCCCCGACGGACGGCCCGAGATAACCATCGAAAGGTTGTTCGTAATGAGAAGAGATCCTCCGCGCCGGACGTATCGAGGCGATTGGCGGTCGGTCGTTGGCGCCGCCTTGGTCGTGGCCGGCTTCGGGGCGGGCGCGCCCATATCAGCGGCCGCACAGACTGCTACTTCCGCCGACCTTGCCGCCACGGCGCAAACGGTCGCGCGTGTGATGACGCCCGAACTGGTCGCGAAGCTGCGACAGGTCACATCGGCTGCCCTATCTCCATCCGGATCGCACGTCGCCTACACGTTGTGGGTGCAGCGCTCTCCGTTCGTGGACGAGGATGGGTCGGCGTGGGTCGAGCTTCACGTGTTGGATCTGGAGAGCGGTGAATCACGACCGTACGTGAGCGGTCAGGTGAACGTATCCAGCGTGCGCTGGACCGCCGATGGCGGTGCGATCACGTACCTGGCCAAGCGGGACGGGGACGACGCACGCTCGCTGTACGCGATACCGCTCGAGGGCGGTGAGTCGGTCAAGCTGCTGGAGCACGAGACCGGAATCTCCGCTTACAGTCTCAGTCCGGATGGCAGCCGGGTCGCTTTCCTCGCTCGCGAGGCAGCCGATCCTCGGAAGAAAGAGCTCGCCGACAG
This sequence comes from Gemmatimonadota bacterium, assembly GCA_039589875.1. Taxonomy (GTDB): domain Bacteria; phylum Gemmatimonadota; class Gemmatimonadetes; order Palauibacterales; family Palauibacteraceae. Next base: position 6,786 of record JBDHGL010000035.1, on the reverse strand, counting down.
CGGATTCAAAGCCGAGATCTTCGAGGAGGAGCTTCGCTTCTCCCGGCTGTGGGTCACCACGTTGAGCGAGCCGAAGCCGAGGCAGCTCGAGATCGAAGGGCATTTCAGTGAGGTGAAGTGGTCGCCTGCCGGCGACCGACTGGTAGTGGCCGTCGCACCAACCCCCCTGATCGACGATTCCTACATGCAGCGCCGTATCCGAATCGTCGATCCGGCCAGCGGCCAGGTGACCGCCCGGATCGAGAACCCCGGCAAGCTGGGTCAAATCGCCTGGAGCCCCGACGGGTCTCACCTGGCGATCATATCGGCCGAGGACATCAACGACCCGATGCAGGGCAGGCTCGTGATCGTTTCGTCGGCTGGCGGAGATCTCGTCGATCTCGTGCCGGACTACGAGGGTCACATTGCCGGCGTGCTTTGGCGCGACGACAGCACGTTGATATACCTGGCCGACGAGAACCTGCACACGCGGCTCGGCGAGGTCGGTTCCGGAGGCGGCGACACTCGCACCATCCTGGAGCCCGGACGACCCGTCCTCCACGGGATGACGGGATCGGCCGACGGCGGAACTCTCTCGTTCATCGGTGACTCCCCCGAACACCCGAACGAGATCTTCGTCTTCCGGCCGGGTGACGAAGCGCCCAGCCGGGTGACGAACAGCAACCCCTGGCTGGCGGAGGTCCGCTTCGCACCTCAAGAGCCGGTGACCTGGCAGGCCCGTGACGGTCTCGAGCTGCACGGCGTCCTCATCCGCCCGTTGGATGAAGTTGCCGGAGAGACGTACCCGCTGGTCGTGCAGGTGCATGGAGGTCCGGAGTCACGATACGACGACGGCTGGCAGACCAGCTACTCTCTGCAGGGTCAGGTCGCTGCCGCCCGCGGGATTGCTGTCTTCTATCCCAACTATCGCGCCAGCACCGGTCGGGGGGTCGAGTTCAGCAAGCTTGACCATGGCGACATGGGTGGGAAGGAGTTCGACGATATCGTCGACGGTGTGGATCACCTGATCGAGACCGGCTTGGTGGATGCCGACAGGGTCGGCGTGACGGGTGGATCCTACGGTGGCTACGCGACGGGCTGGCTCACGACCCGCTACAGCGACCGGTTTGCGGCCGGAGTGATGTTCGTCGGGATCAGCAACCAGATCTCCAAGGTGGGGACGAGCGATATCCCGAACGAGATGTATCTGGTGCACAACCGGCTGCGGCCATGGGACGACTGGCAGCTGTTCCTCGAAAGGAGCCCCGTCTACTGGGCCGGCAACTCGAACACGCCGCTCCTGATCATGGCCGGGAAGGACGATCCTCGCGTCCATCCGGAGCAGTCGATGGAGATGTATCGGAACCTGAAGCTTCGCGGAGAGGCGCCGGTGCGGCTTGTCTTCTACCCGGGCGAAGGGCACGGGAACGCACGTGCGGCGGCCCGTTATGACTACAACCTGCGCTCGCTGCGCTGGCTCGAGCACTATCTCCTCGGTTCAGGCGGAGACAAGCCGCCGCCCGCCGTGGACTATCCGCTGGAACGCGGAGAAGAGGGACCGCCCGAGAAGGTCACAGCGGCACCGGGAGAAAGTGGGGGAACGAACGATGAATAGCGTAACGAAGTCTTTCCTCGTGATTGGAGGGGCAGCCCTCGTTGGCTTGGCGGGCTACATGCTGATGGACTCCGGAGCCGCGCCTGCCACATCCACTCCGGAGCCAGTGCTCGCCAGCTCGGGAGCGAGCGACGGGCAGGCTGCTGCCGAACGGGGAGCAGCGCAGCGAACGATGGCTGCCGGTGAGATCCTCGTTTACAAGACGGCCGCGTGCGGCTGCTGCAAGATCTGGGTGGACTACCTGGAAGAGAACGGGTTCACCGTGCGAACCGAGGACGTATCCAACCTCGCTGCGGTGAAGGTGGAGTTGGGCGTGCCGCCGCAGCTGCAGACTTGTCACACCGCCGTGGTCGACGGCTACGTCATCGAGGGGCACGTGCCCCTCGAGCCTATCCAGCGCCTGCTCGCGGAGCGGCCGGAGATAGCCGGCTTGGCGGTGCCCGGCATGCCGGTCGGTTCCCCGGGGATGGAGGTCCCGGGCCAGCCGGCAGCTCCGTACGACATCGTCGCCTTCGACGAAGAGGGCAATACGGAGGTGTACGAGAGCCGCCAGGGGGGCTCTCGCTGATCGAGGCGTTGCAGGCCACGGGGAGAACTGGCAACCGTCGACGGACGTTCTCTGTCTGAGAAGGCTGGAAGCGGAGAGGTTGTAGAACCTCGCTTGTCATATGGATGGGGGGATGATGATGGGTACGGGAGATGCGGCTCGCACGCCGCGCGGCCGGTTTGGCGATGCGGCTAATGATGCCTTCAAGCGAGGACACCAGCGGCGGTTCGCGATTGGCTTGATCACGGCCGTGCTGGTGCATGTTGCCGTCTTCGAGCTCTTTCCGCGGCTCGACGTGGATGAGCTCGGAGCGGCGGAAACGGTTCTCGAGACGATCGAGTTGCCGCCCGAGGTGCGAATCCCGCCGCCACCGGAGCACATCTCTCGCCCGGCGACACCCAGAGTGGCCGTCGTGGATATGGACGAGGACGTGACGATCGCCCCGACTACGTTCGAGTCGAACCCCGTCGAGAATCTTCCTCCGCCTCCCAAGACGGGCAGTCCGGCGGACCGTCCGTCGTTTATCCCTTATACGGTGGCTCCGGCGCTTCAGAACCGCGACGAGGTATTGCGCGTGTTGCGGCGAAACTACCCGAGCCAGCTTCGCGAGGCGGGGATCGCGGGCGCAGTCGTGCTCTGGCTGTACATTGATGAAGAAGGCCAAGTACTACGTTCTGTCGTGGCCGAGAGCAGCGGGTATGAGCTGCTCGACAAGGCTGCCCATGCGGTTGCGGCGAAGATGAAGTGGAAGCCCGCCATGAACCGGGACAAGAAGACCGCGGTCTGGTTGGCGCAGGCGATCGATTTCGAAGTGATCTGAGCGTCCCTCAAGAGCCGAGGCTTCGGCACAGCCACCCGGGGCGGCCACATTCGGCGGGCGCTCCGGGGTCGGCCCCGCGTTTAACGGTTCGTCCCTTTTGTACGTCTCAGGCAGCAGGACCTATCTTTCGAGGCCATTCTTCAACGAGGGACGTATGCTGCCGTACCGAGCCCCGCCCGCTGTCTTCGTTTCGTTTCTGCTCTCGGCCGCCCTTACCGCGTGTAGCGACAACGTAACCGGCCCGGGAGATCCTCCCGCGGACCCGCCGCAACCACTCGGAGACGCGCTGGCCGGTGCCCGAGCGTTCGTCGAGAGCTGTGGAACCTGTCACTCCGCAAGGGATGGGTTCGACGTGGCTTTCTTCGCCTTCCCGGACACGACGATCGTGCGCCGTGCGGTAGCGCACGTGGACACGGCGACAGCCCTGGACATCGTCGCCCACATTCGGACATTCGATCTCCGCACGGCAGAGCGGACGACCCGCGTGTTCCAGCCGATGGAAGTCGTCCTCGGTAGCGATCTGGAGTTCGCGCTCGAGGCTTTCGGAGGGGACGCCTGGCCGGAAGATCTGACGACCGAGGGCTTGCTGGCTGTCGACCCGCGTGACGTGCCGGTGGCGGTGGCGTTTCCGATCTGGTCAGTAGAGAAGGCCAACCTCGACTGGATGCCGGAGCTGCCGGTGAACGGGGATCTCCTGGACTTCAACGGTGGAGCCGCTCGCTTCCTGCTCGATCGGTACTACACGACCCGGTCTTTGGAGGATCTGGCCCAAACGGTGACGGCGCTTCGTATCGCCGATCGCTCGCACGAGAACCAAGCGGCCCCTTGCATCGAGGATCCCAATTCCGATGATCCGCTGGCACTCTTCCTCGCTGAAGAGTGCTTTGAGGCGCGGCGCTGGACGTCAACGCTCGTAGCCCAACATATGCTGCGCGCCGGCGTCGCGGTGCCGATCTCTCCGGTCTTGCACGACGTCTGGTGGGATGTCGGAAACGCCGCGCGGCGGGCCGCCCAACGACGAGATGATTTTGCGAACGCGGTCGATAATTGGGCGTCGTGGATGTACCTGGGATGGAGCTTCGCGCCGCAGCAGCACGCCAGCGTCTATCTTGGGATCGCGTTGACCCGGCTCGAGTTACCCCGCCACGCGACGTTCGTCGCTCTGCGCTCTCAGGTGGCGAGAGGTGCGAGAGGCGTAGCCCCCTACCGCGATGCGAGAAATGCAGCGTTATTCTCGCCGGCCCACTGGACGCGGGAGGCCCTGGGATTCGGGTTCGAGCAGCTGATCGAGAGGCTCGAAGCGGGCTGGCTTCCGCGAGCGGGCGAGCAAATGGACGAGGCGATCATGCGCGTCGAGGAGGCCTACGACATCGCCGCTCGGAAACTCTTCAACATCCAGATGGAGGGGCTCCGGACACAACGGGACCGGATTCTGGCGTTGCTCGAAGCCTGAGCAAACGGAGGCTCGGCTTCGTAGCGAGAGGGGGCTGGCGGATCTTCTGCCGGCCCTCTTTTTCGTGCTCGAAGCACCCGGATACGGGTGAAAGCCGCTTACGGTCTGGCCTGAGGGCTTGCGCAATCGGCGCGAACTGTGGAGGATTGCCTATCTGGCCCGCAATTCTGCTTGAGACCACCAAAGGAGGCGGCGATGACAAAGGATGAATTCGCGGCGAAGCTGGCTGGCAAGACCGGGCTCACCAAGGCGAAGGCTGGAGACGTGATTGATGCGGTCTTCGCGACGGATCCCGGCAAGGGAATCATCGCAGTAGAGCTCGATGCAGGTCGTGACTTTACGGTCACGGGATTCGGGACGTTCGGCACTCGCTTTCGGAAGGCCCGCATGGGGCGAAATCCGCAGACCGGCGCGGCGATCCAGATTCCATCCATGACGGTCCCAACGTTCCGAGCGGGCAAGGGCCTCAAGGATCGGGTTCGCGTCTAACAGGACTACGCCACGGAGGCTCTGCGGGCCCGAAGCCGCCCCCCAGCCTCTGAACTTCGGACCGACCCCCCCCGGGCTCGCCGGGGCAGCGGTCCCTGGCTTCGCCGCGGTTCTTCGGTTGTGCGGGCGCTCGCCTGAGCCGGCGAGTGCCCGTGCCGCCGGCTTTCTCACCGGTGGCCGTTCATGGCTCCTTCCGTTGTGCCTGCAATCAACCAAAGCGAGACAGCTATGGAACTCGAGATCGCCAATTTTGCCGATCCGGATGACGTGCACGAGTTTGAAAAGGGGAGGTTCGAGCTGGTAACCGCCGGCGGCTCTACCGTCGGTCGGGCGACCTATGAGCCGGGCTGGGTGTGGTCCAAGCACGTCGCTCCTGCCGCCGGCACCGAGAGCTGTGATGTCGAGCACGTCGTGCTCGTCGTGTCGGGTCGCTGTGCGATCTCGATGGACGATGGTACCGAGGTCATCGTCGGTCCTGGTGACCTATGCTACGTACCGCCGGGGCACGACAGTTGGGTGGTCGGCGACGAGCCCTACGTCTCGCTTCACTTCCTCGGGGCGTCGACTTACGCGAACGCGATAGAGTAGGTGTCGTGGCTGGGGACGGTTGTGTATTGCGCCGCGAAATCCGCGGCGCGTTATTCACACCAGACGATGCCTTCCCGTCTGGCGGGCGAGAGCGCCGCGATGTCGCCAAAATAGAGTCCGCATTCCGTAGACACGGCCGGGTGGCTCGCGTTTGCCGCCCACCCGTCCTGGTCGGCCTGCAGGGTGAACACGACGTTGGGGCTCGATCGGAATACGAGGTCGCCCGTATCTGAAGCGTACGCTGAGTAGTCGCTGAAGTAAGCCTCCTCCGAGACGGCCAGATTCCGCAGATCGCTCTTCATGCTCGCTATGATCGCTTCGGCCTTCCGCTTGTTCCAGATCGACACGGAGATGCCCGCCAGAACACCGATGATGATGATCACGATCAGCAGCTCTATGAGCGTAAAACCTTTCTGGCTACGAAGTTGCGCGCGCACGTGTACCTTCCGTTTAGATCCGGCGATCTAAGGCAGAGCAGAGACAATGCCGGCTCATTCTGGTGCCGTTATCTGCATGTGTGTCAACGATTTATCGAACGAACTGTTGAGCGAAAGCAACGCGACCGCCGGCGCAACTAGCGGCAATCGACTTGCAGACAGCAAAACCGCCCGCCAATCCCCAAACCTAGCTAATCCCACTGGGTTTTGACCAGAGCCCCACCGGCTCGAATTCGGTTACCGGCACCGACACCGTTGAAATCAGCACGGTTCTCGTGTAACGTCGCCAACCACCTATGGATAAAGGATACGATGCCATGCTGAGCGATGTCGACATCGCCCAAGATGCGACGCTGGAACCGATCACGCGGATCGCCGACCAACTCGATCTAACCGAAGCCGACCTTGATCTCTATGGACAGCACAAGGCCAAGGTGCGGCTGGATGCGCTTCGGAACCGGGAATCGAGGCGTGGCAGGCTCGTTCTCGTGACCGGCACGAGTCCGACGCCGGCGGGAGAAGGGAAGACCACCGTAGCCGTCGGCCTGGCCGATGGTCTGCAGCTGCGCGACAAGCGAGTCGCTCTCTGCCTCAGGGAACCGAGCCTCGGTCCCGTCTTCGGAATCAAAGGAGGGGCGGCGGGCGGCGGGTACTCTCAAGTGGTGCCGATGGTCGATATCAACCTTCACTTCACCGGAGACTTCCACGCCATTACATCGGCGCACTCCCTTCTCTCGGCGATGCTGGACAACCATCTCCAGCAGGGTAACGAGCTGGACATCGATCTGCGCCGGATCACCTGGAAGCGCGCCGTGGACATGAACGATCGCTCGCTGCGCCAGACGGTGATCGGTCTCG
>JBDHGL010000034.1:0-42775 GCA_039589875.1 Gemmatimonadota bacterium | reverse complement strand
GAACGGAGACTGGAAGTTCCTCAACATCGACGCGGCCAGCGGCGAGCTCGTGGTTCCGAAGGGGAGCTCGGGATCCCGATGGGACGACAAGCAGGGCAACTGGAACATGAGGCCCGAGAGCGCGGTCGACGATCAGCCCTACGACCCGGTGCTCACCCTCCTAGGGCAGTCTGACCAGATCGCGCAGACGGCGTTCACCGAGTTCGGGCTCGACCACACCGTGTACCGGGGCGTGCCCGCCATGCAGGTCGAGACCACCGAGGGCCCGGTCACGGTCACGACGGTCTACGATTTGACCATGGCCCAGTACGGTGTCGACCGTGGTCTGCCCGGCGAGTATCCGACCGGCTATGGGGACAAGGACGCTGCGTACACGCCGGCCTGGCAGGAGATCTTCACCGGCGTCGCTTCGGAGACCGTGCTCCAGTTCGCCCGCGAGTGGGCGAGCACGGCCGAGGCCACGGGCGGCAAGTGCATGATCATCATCGGCGCGGGGATCAACCACTGGTACCACGCAAACCTGATGTACCGGGCCGGCGCTATGGCCCTGATGTTGACCGGCTGCGTCGGGGTGAATGGTGGCGGTCTCAACCATTATGTGGGCCAGGAGAAGCTCGCGCCGATGGACTCCTGGAGCTCGATCGCGTTCGGCAAGGACTGGCAAGCCGCGATCCGGCTCCAGCAGACGCCCATCTGGCACTACATCAACACCTGTCAGTATCGGTACGACGGGCAGTTCTCCCGATACAACACGGTTCCCGACAACGAGCTGACACGGCAACACATGGCGGACCAGATATTCAAGTCGGTCCGCATGGGCTGGATGCCGTTCTACCCTCAGTTCGACCAGAACACGCTAGAGCTGTGCAAAGAGGCGCGTGACAACGGAGCCACCGACGATGAGGGCATCAAGGGTTACGTCCTGAACAAGCTGAAGAGCAAAGAGCTGGGCTATTCGGTCAGCGATCCGGATGCCGAGCGCAACTTTCCGCGAGTTTGGTACATATGGCGGGGCAACGCGATCATGGGGAGCATGAAGGGGCATGAGTATGCTCTGAAGCACTACCTGGGCACCCACTCGAATCTCATCGCGGAGGACTCGGAGGACCACACCAGCGAAGTGAAGTGGCACGAGTTCGCGCCCGTCGGGAAGATGGACCTCGTGGTCGACCTGAACTTCCGAATGGACTCGTCCGCTCTCTACTCCGACATCGTGCTCCCTGCTGCCTCTTGGTACGAGAAAGCTGACCTGAACAGCACGGACCTCCACTCGTTCATTCACCCGCTCTCGGCTGCCATCGCACCTGTCTGGGAGTCGAAGACGGATTGGAACATCTTTCGCGACCTGGCGAAGGCCACCAGCGAGGCGGCCGAGAAGTACTTTTCCGAGCCGCAGCAGGACATCGTCACCTCTCCTATTGCGCACGACTCCGCAGGAGAGATCTCGCAGTCAGTCATCGAGGACTGGTACCACGGGGATTGCGACGCCGTGCCTGGCAAGACGACGCACAGCCTCACCGTCGTGGACCGCGACTATACGAGACTCTACGAGAAGTTCATCACGCTCGGCGATCTCATCCGGACGAACGGTCTCGCCGCGCATGGCAACCACTATCACTGCGCCGACGCATACGATGAGATGATCGCGTCCAATCACTTTCCCGTGGAGCGTCGGAACGGGAGCGTCAAGCCGTCCCTGAAGGAGGACGAGTGGGCCGCCAACGCGGTGCTCCATCTCTCGACCCTGACCAACGGCGTGCTGAACATGCGTGCCTACCGGGACGCGGAGACGAGAACCGGTCTGGACCTCGTTGACTTGGGGGCGGGCAGCGAGGATGTGCGCATCCGCTACGCCGACCTTCAGGCACAGCCGCGCCGCTACAATACCTCGCCGCTGTGGTCGGGCGTCATGAACGGTGGAAGAGCGTACGCTCCCTACACCTACAATGTCGAGAAGCTGGTCCCGTGGCGGACGTTGACGGGTCGGCAACACTTCTACCTCGACCACGAGATGTATTTGGCCTACGGTGAGAACCTCCCGACCTACAAGCCCTCTCCGAAACCGGAGGCCTACGGCGATCTCAAGCAGACCCTGAAGGATGGCGAGGCCAGGATCCTGAACTGCCTCACCCCGCACGGGAAATGGCACATCCATTCGACCTACATGGACAACCACCGGATGCTGACGCTCTCAAGAGGCTGTGAGCCGGTATGGTTGAGCGAAGCGGACGCCGAGGAGCTGGGCATCCGAGACAACGACTGGTGCGAGGTCTACAACGACCACGGGGTCTACTGCGCCCGCGCCAGCGTCAGCGCTCGAATCCCCAAGGGCGTGTGCATCGTGTACCACGTTCCCGAGCGCACGGTCGGAATCCCCAAGTCGCAGGTGCGCGGCGGCAAGCGCGCGGGCGGCCACAACAGCTTCACCCGCATCCACCTCAAACCGAACTTCCTCTCGGGGGGATACGGGCAGTTTTCTTACCACTTCAACTACTGGGGACCGATCGCCCCGAATCGGGACACTCATGTCGTCGTCAAACGAATGGACAAGGTGGTGTTCTGATGTCCCGTGAACCGCACCAGGGACGGGAGACCTGAGATGGATGTTCGCTCGCAGATTTCGATGGTGTTCCACCTCGATAAGTGCATTGGCTGTCACACGTGCTCGATCGCCTGCAAGAACATCTGGACCGACCGCAAAGGCGCCGAATACATGTGGTGGAACAACGTGGAGACGAAGCCGGGAACGGGTTATCCCGGCAAGTGGGAGGACCAGGATGTCTACAAGGGCGGTTGGGAGAAGAACGGCAAGGGAATCGAGCTGAAGGGAGCCGGGAAGCGGAAGAGTCTCACCAACATCTTCCACAACCCCCATCTGCCGGTAATCGACGACTATTACGAGCCGTTCACCTACAAGTACCTGGATCTGATCGAGTCAAAGGCCGGCGATGATCAGCCCACGGCCCGCCCGATCTCAATGATCACCGGCGAGCCGATGGACATCAAAATGGGGCCGAACTGGGACGACGACTTGAGCGGGTCGCCCGACTACGCCCGTAACGACCCGAATCTTGAAGGGCTCTCTCCCGCGGAGCAGGAGGCGATGTTCCAGCTGGAGCGCATGGCCTTCTTCTACCTCCCGCGGATCTGCAACCACTGCCTCAACCCCGCCTGCGTCGCGTCGTGTCCTTCGGGTGCGATCTACAAGCGCGGCGAGGACGGGGTGGTGCTCATCAACCAGTCCGTGTGCCGCGGATGGCGTATGTGTGTAACGGCCTGTCCCTATAAAAAGACCTACTACAACTGGAGCACGGGGAAGTCCGAGAAGTGCATCCTGTGCTACCCGCGGATCGAGGCGGGTCTCGCACCGGCGTGCATGCACTCGTGTGTGGGGCGGATCCGCTACCTGGGAGTCCTCCTATACGACGCCGACCAGATCGAGGGGGTGGCCTCGGCCGACGAGGCCGACGTGATGACTCGCCAGATGGAGATGATTCTCGATCCCTTCGACCCCGAGGTCATCGCCTCCGCGAGAAGCAACGGGGTCGCCGACACCACCATCCACGCGGCCCAGACGTCACCCACCTACCAGTTCGTGAAGGCCTGGGATCTGGCGCTTCCCCTCCACCCCGAGTTCCGAACCCTGCCGATGCTGTTCTACGTGCCGCCCCTGCTGCCTGTGATGGCCTCGGTCTCGGACGTAGACAACACCGAGCGGGCCGAGAGGATGAACCCCATCGGCAAAGTCTGGCCCGACAGCTGGCTGTACGACACGAGTACGGAACAGCTCTTCGGTACCATCGATGAGGCGCGCTTCCCGCTGCGCTACATGGCGAACCTGTTCAGCGCCGGCGACACCTCGGAGATCGCCGACCGGCTGAAGAAGCTAATGGCGGTCCGACTCCACCGCCGACAGGAGACGGTGGGAGATGTCTCGGAGGACACGGTGCGCCAGGCGTTAGCCGATACCGGGCTGACGCGGCAACTGGCTGACGATATCTACCGTCTGACCTCTCTCGCCCAATTCGACGATCGCTTCGTCATTCCGCCGGCGCACCGGGAGCAGGCGATCGAGATGCTCGAATTCACCGGGGATGTCCAAGGCAGCGAGGGGTTCGGCTTCGAGGCCGGGACGGCCACGAGGGGAGCCTGATGATGCACCCGCTAACGCACTACGAGCACCTGGCCAAGCTCTTCGACTATCCGCGGCGGGACTACCCGATGTGGGTACAGAGCGTGTACGAGCTGCTTGCGGGTCGGTACGTGATCGCGGCTGCGGAGATCGACACCTTCGCGCAGTCCCTTCCCACTGACGGCGACCCCTTTACGCCAGAGGCGTTGGATGAAGTCCAGGAGATCTTCACCCGATCCTTCGACGTGCAGTCGATCACGACCCTTTCCGTCGGTTACGTCGTCTTCGGAGACGACTATAAGCGGGGAGAACTCCTCGTGAATCTCAACCGGGAGCTTCGTGAAGCCGGGATCGAAGCCGGAAGCGAGCTCCCCGATCACCTGCCCAACGTGCTCCGGCTGCTCGCTCGCTGGGACGATCGCGAGCTGGCGCGCGAATTCGTCATCGAGATCCTCCACCCCGCGCTGGAGAGGATGATCGAGGAGTTCGGCGTTCACCGCATGGAAGCCAAGAACGAGCTGTACCGAAAGCACTTCAAGACTCTGATTGCCTCGTCGGCGGAGCGCGGCACGATCTTCCGCGCGCCTCTGGCGGCTCTCGTGGAGGTCTTGAAGCAGGACTTCGAACTTGCCGAGTGGAGGCCACCGGAGGTGGACAACGATTTCCTGGGTTCAATTGGCCGCGAGCTGGAAATCGAGGCCAACAACGGTAAGCCGAGTCTGACGGGGAGCATGCTATGAACGTCCTCAACACCTTCCTGTTCGTCGCGTTTCCCTACGTGGCGGCTGCCGTCTTCGTTCTAGGTCTCGCCTACCGCTATACGCGGAGGGGTTTCACGATCTCGTCGCTCTCTTCGCAGTTCCTGGAGGGAAGGAGCCTCTTCTGGGGCTCCGTACCCTTCCACATCGGGCTGTTGGTGGTGTTCTTCGGGCACCTCATCGCCTTCCTCCTGCCGCAGGCCAACCTTGCCTGGAACAGCGTCCCCGTCCGCTTGCTCGTCCTCGAGGTCACCGCTTTCGTGTTCGGAGTCAGCATATTCGTCGGTTTGGTTTCCCTGATGGTCCGCCGCTTCACCAACGCGCGCGTCCGTGCTGTGACCACGAAGATGGACGTCGCCATCGCGCTGCTCCTGTTCGTCCAGGTTGTGCTCGGATTATGGATCGCGCTGGCCTATCGCTGGGGCGCATCCTGGTTCGCGGCCGACCTGTCGCCATATCTGTGGTCCCTCGTCACGCTCTCGCCGGAGACCGGGGCGGTCTTCGCGCTCCCTTGGGTCATCAAGCTTCACATCCTCGGCGCGTTCGCGATCATGTTCATGATTCCGTTCACGCGCCTGGCGCACTTCATCGTGGCCCCGCTGCACTACATCGTACGGCCCTATCAGCAGGTTATTTGGAACTGGGATCGGAAGACCGTCCGAGACCCGGACACGGCATGGAGCGCCGCGCGCCCGAAGAACCGCTGAACCGAGGGCCGGGTCGATTACGGGCGGACGAGTCCGCTTCCTTCCCCAGCCTACGGCGCCACCTCGTCGTCGACGTGCAGGAGCGGCTCATAGACCTCGGCAGTGGACCAGAGACGGATTCCCGCTGGGAGAGAAAGGAGGACTGTGATGCCCGGTAGGATACCGGAGCTGGTTGACCTACAGCAGGAGCGCATCCGGACGCTCCACTTCACGTGGATCGCTTTCTTCATCACTTTCTACGTGTGGTTCAACATGGCTCCGCTGGCCTCCACCATGTTGCGGGACCTGGGTGGGCCGGATGGGTGGCTGACGCGTGACCACATCAACCTGTTCGCCATTTGCAATGTCGCGTTGACGATCCCAGCCCGCATCGTCATCGGCGCGTTGATTGATAGGTACGGGCCCCGTAGATGCTTCTCCGGGCTGCTGATCGTGATGTCCATCCCGACTTTCGCTTTCGCCCTCGGCAACAGCTTCATGCAGCTCCTCGTTGCCAGGCTCGTCCTCAGCACTATAGGGGCCGGGTTCGTGATCGGGATCCGCATGGTCGCCCAGTGGTTCCCGCCCAAGATGGTGGGGCGGGCCGAGGGTTTTTATGCCGGGTGGGGAAACTTCGGCTCCGCCTGGGCCGCGATGACGCTTCCCTGGATCGCCCTCGAGCTTTTCGGAAACATGGAGGACGGCTGGCGGTACGCCCTGGCCGTCAACGGTGTCGTGTCGCTGGTGTACGGCATCGTCTACCTGTTCATCGTCCGGGATATGCCGGAGGGCAGGGCGTTCATCGGCGTGTCCAAGACCGAGCCCCTGCTGGTCAGCTCGCGAGGCGATCTCGTCCAGTACCTTGTCTGGTCGTTCCCGTTGATTGGTGCCATGGCGCTACTGGCCTGGCGGGCCTCCGGCATCAGCCTGGGCGGAAATTCTGGGGAGCCGGCGCTCTCTCAGGAAATGCTGCACGTGATTTACGCGGCGCTGGCCCTCTTATTCGTGGCCCATGTCGTGAAGACCCTGCGGGTCAACCTTCCCTACCTGCGCAAGGGTGTCCCGGAAAGCGAGCGTTACCCGTTCAGCAGCGTGGCCGCGCTCAACGCGACGTACTTCGCCAACTTCGGGGCCGAGCTGGCGGTCATCTCGGTACTACCGATCTTCTTTGAGGGTACGTTCCGTATCTCACCTACACTCGCCGGACTGCTCGCCTCCTCGTTCGCCCTGGTGAATCTGGTGGCCCGCCCGCTCGGCGGCCTGATCTCCGATGTGCTGTCCAGCCGCAAGAGAGTCATGCTGGGTTACATGGCGGGGATCGCCCTGGGCTTCCTTGGGATGGCGGCAATCGACTCTTCCTGGCCCCTCTATCTGGCGGTCGCCATGACCGTCGTGACCTCGATGTTCGTCCAGGGAGCGGAGGGTGCAACGTTTGCGATCATCCCCATGATCAGCAGACGGAGGACCGGCCAGATCGCCGGCATGGCAGGCGCGTACGGCAACGTTGGCGCAGTTGTATACCTCGTCCTCTTTTCCCTGGTGGACGCCCGCACCTTCTTCCTCATTCTCGCTGCTGGCGCCGCCTTCGCCGTGCTCTACTGCCTGGTCTTTCTCGAGGAGCCCGAGGGCTCGTTCGACGAGGAAGGGCCGGCCGTGGCGGTCGCGGCCAGCTAGAGAGAGTGACTCAACGGAGAGACAAATGACAACGCAAACCGTGAAGCTCCCGCGCCACCTGCTCACGGACTGGGACCCGGAGAACCCGGAGTTCTGGGAGAGCCGCGGCCGGCGCATCGCGAGACGCAACCTATGGATCTCGATACCGGCGCTGCTGCTCGCCTTCGCCGTCTGGATGGTCTGGAGCGTTGTCGTGGTGAACCTGCCCGCGATCGGCTTCGAGTTCGACACCGACCAGTTGTTTTGGCTGGCCGCGCTTCCGGGCCTGTCCGGCGCGACGCTCCGCATCTTCTACTCGTTCACGATCCCGATCTTCGGCGGCCGCCTGTGGACGGCGCTGAGCACCGCCTCGTTGCTGCTGCCGGCTGTCGGCATAGGCTTCGCCGTGCAGAACTCATCCACCCCTTACTGGCTGTTCCTGGTGCTCGCACTGCTGTGCGGCTTCGGCGGTGGCAATTTCGCCTCCTCGATGGCCAACATCAGCTTCTTCTTCCCGCAGAGCCAGAAGGGCGCCGCCCTCGGACTCAACGCGGGCCTCGGCAATTTCGGGGTCAGCGTGTCGCAGTTCGTGGTGCCTCTCGTGATCACCGGCGCCGTCTTCGGCGCCCTCGGCGGCGATCCGCAGACGTGGACGCAGGGCGAAGTCGCCAGACCGATGTGGCTGCAGAACGCCGGCTTCGTCTGGGTGCCGTTCTTGATCGCGACCACAATCGCAGCCTGGTTCGGCATGAACGATATCGGCAGCGCCAGGGCCTCCTTCAAAGAGCAGGCGGTGATCTTCAAGCGGAAGCACAACTGGATCATGGTCTGGCTCTATGTAGGCACGTTCGGTTCCTTCATCGGCTACTCGGCCGGATTTCCCCTCCTGATCACGATTCAATTCCCCGAGGTTGACGCGCTGGCTTTCGCCTTTCTCGGTCCGCTGGTCGGCGCGCTCACCCGGCCGCCCGGCGGTTGGCTCTCCGATAGGCTCGGCGGCGGTCGGGTCACCCTATGGACCTTTGCGGTCATGACCGCAGCGGCCGCGGGCGTACTGTTCTTCTTGAGCATAAAGGATCAACCGGGGGCGTTCTGGGGCTTCTTCGCGATGTTCATGATACTCTTCGGAGCGACCGGGGTTGGCAACGCTTCGACCTTTCAGATGATCCCGGTCATTTTCCGGACGGTCCTGGAACGCGAGACGGCCGGCAAGGGGCCCGAGGCCGAAGCGCAAGCGCTCAAGGATGCCGGCAAGGAGGCGGCGGCGGTGCTCGGATTTACGTCGGCGATGGCCGCTTACGGCGCCTTCGTAATCCCGAGGAGTTATGGAACTTCGATTACACTGACCGGCGAACCGGATGCCGCGATCTACCTGTTCATCGCCTATTACATCACCTGCATCGCGGCTACCTGGTGGTGGTACAGAAGGAGGAACGCGGACGTGAGATGCTGAGCGCTCGTATCAGCGCCGCTGCCTTCTCACGTCATTGGGCTGTCTCCACGAGTATGCAAACCGACCCACTACCTGATTCGGAGACACCGGAAGGCATGAGGCGGGCCACGGATCCCAGGGCCGTTCGGCGCCTCGGGATGGTGGTTCTTGCGGGATCGGCGCTGATGGCGTCACCTCTGGCGGCACAAGAGCCCGCATCTGATGAGCAGGAGCGTGCCCCGGCTTCATCGGACCGAACCGTCTCCGTAGATCTGGCGGCCGAGCTTCGGTTGCGGGCGGAGAGCTGGTCCAACTTCGGTTTCGATCCTGATCAGGATGACACCTACTTCCTGGGCCGAATCCTGTTCGGGACGGACCTTCGCCTCGGCGACCACTTTCGAGTGTATGTCGAAGCCCGCTCGTCTCTGAGCACCGAACGCGATCTTCCAGGTGGACGGCGGCCGATCGACGCCGACGACCTGGGCCTCCAGAACGCCTTCCTCGATGTGATCCTTCCCCTCGGCGAGGACTCCAGGCTTATGGCGCGGGGCGGTCGTCAGGAGCTGCTGTTCGGGAAGCAGCGGCTGGTGAGCCCGCTCGATTGGGCCAACACGCAGCGAACGTTCGATGGGGCCCGTGCGATCGTGGATGCGAACGGACTGGAGGTTCAGGGCTACTGGGCGCGGAAGGTGAACGTTCGGAAATCCGATTTCAACAAGAGCGACGGGGGAATGGATTTCTTCGGAGTCTACGCGACCGACAGCCAGGTCGCTGGCTCCCTCGGCTACGATGTCTATTGGCTCGGTTTGGTGCGGGATTCCGCGACTTTCAACGGCACGTCTGGCAAGGAAAACCGGCACACGTTCGGTGCGAGAGTTGGCGGCGCCGCGCGGGGCAGCGGCCTAGAGTACGACGTCGAGGCCGGCCTCCAGTTTGGAAGCCTGGGTGGGGAGTCGATCCTGGCTTTCATGGTGGGCAGCCTGCTGTCGTACAGGTTCTCGCCCGGTGCAGCGGTGCCCCGCCTTCTCCTTGGCTTCGACTTCGGAAGTGGAGATGCCTCAGCCGGCGGAGACGTGGGCACCTTCAATCAACTGTTTCCGCTTGGACACGCCTTCCTCGGACACGCCGACGTCGTCGGCCGGCAGAACGTCATCAGCCCGAGCGTCGGTGTCGACCTGGAGCCGGTCCGAGGACTCACCGTCGCCCTGAAGGGCCATCGCTTCTGGAGGGCTAGCGTAAACGACGCCCTCTACAATGCGGGTGGCGCGGTCGTAAGGGCACCGGGAGCGAGCGACTCGAAAACTGTTGGCGACGAGCTCGATCTCACGACCACGTTCAGGTTCGCCAGACACTTCATAGGGCAGCTCGGCTACAGCCGGTTCTTCACCGGTCCGTTCCTCGAGGAGACGGGTCCGGGCGATGACATGGGCTTCCTGTACGTCTCTCTTACGGCACGATTGCCGAATTGAGGCTGAGGCTGCCCACGCTGAAGACTCTTGGCTTGCTCACCTTAGATCGCCTAAGTAGGATAGCGCCGGTCCAATTTATCCTTTTTTCTTGGCGGATATGCGCCTCACGAGGGAAAGCGAGTACGCACTGCTCGGCCTTGCGGCTCTGGCGGCGGAACCGCCCGGCGGAGCATTGCCGCTGGCTGCCGTCGCCGATACTCACCGCCTCCCACGTGAGTTCCTCTCGAAGATCTTCCAGAAGATGGTACGGCACGGCCTACTGGTGTCGGGGCGGGGTCGCGGGAGCGGCTATGCTCTGGCCCGGTCGGCCTCCGTCATCACCCTCCGAGAGGTTCTGGAAGCTGTCGAAGGCCCGCGCATGCTGCAGCAGTGCCTCCTCTGGCAGGAGCACTGCGCCGATGAGAACCCCTGTCCACTCCACTACCGCCTCAAGGAGCTTCATCCGGTGATCGTATCCATGCTCGAGGCCGTGACGCTGGCCGAGTACGTGTCCGACTCCAACCACCTGCAGGATCACTTGAGCCGATGAGTCAGCGCAGCCAGACCGTCGAGATCGCCGCCCTGATCCTGCTGTTCCTCGGGATCACCGCCTTCACCGTCATTGGCTTTCTCTCGCGAAGCTGGCTCCCGATCGCCGCCTCGGAGCACGCGACCGGCGTGGACGCGGTGCTCAGATACCTCTGGGTCACTACCGGCTTTCTGCTGATCCTCGGCACCTTGGCAATGGCGGTCTTTCTCTGGCGATACGGCCGCGGCCGGCAAACCCCTTCTCCCCAAGTAAGCCCGAAGACCGCGCGCTGGGTGGCGCTGGTTCCGGTTTTCGGCATGGCGCTGATTGCAGAGGCCGGCGTGATGCTGAAGGGGCTACCGGTCTGGGACGAAGTCTACGGGGAGGTGCCTGAAGACGCTGTCATCGTGGAGCTTACGGGAAAACAGTTCGAGTGGATCGTCCGCTACGCGGGCCCGGATGGCACGTTCGGCCGGACGGAGGCCGCCCTCGTCGACGACAGCTCCAATCCGGCCGGTCTCGACGAGAGCGATCCCGCCGGCCGCGATGACCTCGTGTACCGCGGCAGACTGCGCGTGCCCGTCGGCCGCACCGTGCATGCGCGGCTCCGCGGACGGGATGTGCTCCACAGCTTCTCGGTCCCGGCCTTTCGGGTGAAGCAGGACGTCGTCCCTGGGATCGTGATCGGGACTACGTTCACTCCGACCCAAGAGGGAGAGTTCGAGATAGCCTGCGCGCAGCTCTGTGGGATGGGCCACTACCGAATGGGGGGCACCGTGGTCGTTCTCTCGCCGGAGGAGTACGAGAGTTGGCTCAGCGAGCAGGTGGGGTGGCTGGAGTGACGCACGCGGAGCAGGGCTTCTGGAGACGGTACGTCTTCAGCACCGATCACAAGACGATCGGCAAGCAGTATCTGCTGACGGCCTTCGTGATGGCCCTTTTCGGCATCAGCTGGTCGATCCTCATGCGCATGCAGATCGCCTGGCCCGACGCCTCCTGGCCTTTCCTCGGACAGCTCCTGCCGGGCCTCTACGAGAGCGGGGTGCTGCTGCCCGAGCGCTATCTCAGCCTCGTCACCATGCACGGAACGGTGATGATCTTCTTCGTGATCTCCTTCGCCCTCGTGAGTGGCTTCGGCAACTTCATCATCCCGCTCCACATCGGGGCGCGGGACATGGCCTATCCGTTCCTCAACATGCTCTCCTACTGGACGATCGTGCCCGCCTGCTTCCTCATGCTCGGCTCCTTTCTCGTCGAAGGTGGGGCGGCTGCAGCTGGCTGGACGGTATACCCGCCGTTGTCGGCGCTTCCGGAAGCCATCCCGGGCTCCGGCCTGGGGCAGACCCTTTGGTTACTCGCGATGGCGCTGTTCATCGTCTCCTTTACGATGGGCAGCCTCAATTACGTGACCACGATCCTCGATCTGCGGACGCGTGGAATGTCGATGCTGCGGCTTCCGCTGACGATCTGGACGATGTTCATTGCCGCGATTCTCGGCATCCTGGCGTTTCCGGCCCTCACCGCCGCTGCGATCATGCTGCTGCTGGACCGGCACGGGGGAACCAGCTTCTTCCTGCCCGAGGGGTTGGTGCTGGGAGGAAAGCTCCTTGTCAACGAGGGCGGCACTCCGCTGCTCTTCCAGCACCTCTTCTGGTTCCTCGGCCACCCAGAGGTCTACGTGCTCGTGCTCCCCGCAGCCGGAATCGCATTCGACATCGTGGCCACGTTTGGCCGCCGGCCCGTGTACGGCTACCGGACTTCCGTCGGCTCGCTGATCGTGATTGCGGCGCTCAGCATGATCGTGTGGGGACACCACATGTTCACCAGCGGGATGAACCCCTACCTGGGCGAGTATTTTTCGATTGCGACCGTGGCAATCACCATCCCGTTCGCCGTCCTGGGCGTGAATCTGATCGGGAGCCTCTGGCGGGCCCAGATCCGGCTCAACAGCGCGATGCTCTTCGCGCTCGCGATCATCGCAGCGATCGGGATCGGCGGCTTTGGCGGCCTGTGGCTCGGCACGGCCGCGGCCGACATGTACCTGCATGACTCGTACTTCGTGGTCGGACACTTCCACTTCATGATCGGGATGGTGACCGGTTTCGCCGTCTTCGCCGGCTGCTACTACTGGTTCCCGAAGATGTTCGGCCGGCGGATGAACGAGGCTCTGGGTCGGGTCCATTTCTGGCTCACCATCGTCCCGATCTTCCCCGCCTTCGTGGCGATGCACTACCTCGGCATAGCAGGGCACCTCCGCCACCTGTACGACCCGACCGCCTACGACTACGCCGTGCCCATGCAGGGCATCAACATCTGGGTGAGCATCGCGCTGTTCGTCGCCGCGGCTGGCCAGGTGGTCTTTCTGATCAACTTCCTTTGGAGCCTCTTCAAGGGGCGCCGGGTCGACGAGAACCCGTGGGAGGGAGCGACCCTCGAGTGGACGGCGGGGTCGCCGGCCGGGCATCTGAACTGGGACGAGCTGCCCGTGGTCCACCGCGGGCCCTACGAGTACCGGGTCGACGGATCCGAGGATGGCTACTGGCCCCAAACCGCGCCCGTCCAGGCCGGAGGGCCCGTAACGTGAGTCAGACGGTGGAACGCGCCGGTCCCTATCCGGTTGGGTTGGGGGCCGTGTTGGCGACGGTGGGGATGCTCTTCGTGGCCTTCACGACGGCGCTTCTGGTGCGCCGCACAGGCTCCGATTGGGTGCCGGTAGATCTTCCGGCAGTCATCTGGCTGAACACATCCATCTTGGTTGGATCGAGCGGGGCGCTCGAGCTGGCCCGGATGAGGATCCGGCGCGGCGAAACGGCGCAGTTCGCTCGGTGGCTCGGCATGGCGGGCCTCCTCGGCATCCTCTTTCTCGCAGGTCAGCTGCTGGCGTGGCGCGCGCTCGTGCTTCGCGGCGTCTACCTTCCCAGCAATCCTCACGCCGCCTTCTTCTACGTCCTCACAGCGCTGCACGGATTCCACCTCCTGGGTGGGCTCGTAGCGCTCGCGTGGGTTCGGCGCCGGGCCGACCGGAGCGCCTACACGCCCCGAAGCCACGCGGGGTTCACCCATGCGGCGATCTACTGGCACTTCATGGGCGCGGTGTGGCTGTTTCTCGTGGCGGTTCTGTCGACCCTCTGATGCAGGTGACGAGCATGGAAGTGCCGACGACGGACGTAGCGAGCGCGGAAGCCGGCTGGGAGGGGGGCGTCTCTCCGTTCGGCGTCTCGTGGCAAAAGCTGATGATGTGGATCTTCCTCGTCTCTGACGCGCTGCTGTTCGCCGGCTTTCTCGCCGCCTACGGGTTCGAGCGGTTGGCCAGTCCGATGTGGCCCGAGCAGAGCGAGGTGTTCCCCATGGGCGTCATCGCGCTGATGACGTTCGTGCTGATCACCTCGAGCGCCACCATGGCCACGGCGGTCGGGGCCGCCCATCGCGCGGACCTGAGGAAGGCCACGCGGTACGTGCTGTTGACGGCCCTCGGCGGTTTGGTCTTCCTCCTCTTCCAGGTCAACGAGTGGACCGGCCTCATCCGGGAGGGAGCCAGCCTTTCGAGCAACCCGTGGGGGCCGCCGACGTTCTCTTCGTTCTTCTTCATGATTACCGGCTTTCACGGAACGCATGTGCTGATCGGCGTCATCATCCTCTTGCTCGTGGCGTTACGAGTGGGGGCCGGCCGCACGGCGGGGTCCGGTGTGGAGCTTGCCGGGTTGTACTGGCACTTCGTGGACTTGGTCTGGGTCTTCATCTTCACCTGCTTCTACCTCATCTGATGTCCCCTCCGGAGGCCCCAATGAGCGGTCACACTTCCTACCGAACCTACTGGATCACCTGGGGCGTCCTACTGGTGCTGACGCTCTCCATGCTGTTCGTGGAGGCGACTCCCTTCACACGGATCCTGGCGGTCCTCTTCCTCGTTGCGGCCATGATGGTCAAGGCGTTTCTGATCGGCGGGTGGTTCATGCACCTTCGGTTCGAGAAACCCGCCCTGGTCATCCCCATCGTGTTCGGGACTCTACTGACGGTAGCGTTCCTGTTCTTTTTGATTGCGATCGACGGTGCGGCCATGCTCCGGATGGCGGAGCCGTAAAGAGCGGCCGGCCCGCGCGCCTCGACGCCTGAAGGATTGTAAGGAACCTCCCCACAGCCGACCCCCCCAATCCCCGACAACGCCCCGCAGGTATTGTCGGACAGACGCTCCGCAGCGGCATCTCTACCTTTCGGCACATGAGGATGAACGGGCAACGATTGCGCCTGGGTGGAGTCGTCTACTGGACCACGCTCACGCTGGCCGTGGGCTTTTGCGTGAGCGTGTTGGGGGCGACATCCGTCGCCCAGGGAACGGGTGATCTCGACCCGGAGCTCGGCAAGCGCCTGTTCACGGAGAGGGGCTGCGTTTCCTGTCACACGCTCGGCGAAGGGCGGCTGGTTGGCCCCGACCTGCAGCGGGTGACCAAGCGACGCTCCGATACGTGGACCGTCGCGATGATCACCTCGCCTGACTCCATGCTACGCACCGACAGCACCGCCCGGGCGCTCTTGCAGGCGTATGTCACGCCGATGCCCGACTTGAACGTGCGGCCCTACGAGGCCCGCGCTCTGGTTGCCTACCTGCGAGCCCAGTCCGAGGGCCTCGCGGCAGCAGAGTCGACTCCCGCCGACGTCTCCGGACGTCCGATGGGCTACGCATCGAGCCACCGCGGCCAGCATCACGGATCCGGGATGCGGCGCGGGGAGGCACGCGGCAAAGGGTCGCGGAACGCACGCCGGCCCCACGAGAGAGCGCGCCACCATGGCGCTCAGAGCACGCCCAACTAGAGGAGGCACAGGACCGATGAGACAAAGACAGCTCTTCAAAGTGGGGATTCCGGCGGCGGTCGCCGCGGGAGTCCTGTTTCTGGCCATGTCGTGCGGTGAGGGCGGCGGTCAGGTCGGCGGCGGCGACGTGGGCGACATCGCCCAGGCCCGCGGCCTCAGCCAGGCGGACGTGACGGCGGCTCTCAAGACGTACGTCCCGACCGGGAAGATGGACGAATACCTGCTCTTCTCATCCGCCGGCCACGGAGGGCAGCTGCTGGTCATCGGTGTGCCGTCCATGAGACTCCTCAAGGTCGTCGCAGTGTTCACTCCCGAGCCTTGGCAGGGTTGGGGCTACGGTGCCGAGGATACGCACGCCGTGCTCGCCGAGGGCCGGATGAACAACCGGGACATCACCTGGGCCGATACCCACCACCCGGCGCTGTCCGAGACCGATGGCGACTATGACGGCCAGTGGGTGTTCATCAACGACAAGGCGAATCCGCGGATCGCCGTCGTCGACCTTCGGGACTTCGAAACCAAGCAGATCGTGACCGATCCGCTGATGGCGGCCAACCACGGTGGCGCGTTCGTGACCCCGAACACCGAGTACGTGATCGAGGCTGCCCAATATGCGGCCCCGCTGGACGGCAGCTACGCGCCACTCAGCGAATACCAGGAGAAGTACCGAGGTGCGGTCACGTTCTGGAAGTTCGACCGCGAGGCCGGCAGGATCAGCGTGGACGAGACGTTCGTCATCGAGCTGCCGCCCTACTGGCAGGATCTCTCGGACGCAGGCAAAGGCCCGTCCTTCGGCTGGGCCTTCCTGAACAGCTTCTGCAGCGAAATGGCGACGGGCGGCATCATGCAGGGCAATCCTCCGTTCGAGGCGGGCTGCTCGGCGAACGACATGGACTACCTCGCGATCATCAACTGGCAGGCTGCCGCAGAGGTTGCCACGCAGCCCGGCAAGACGGTCACAATCCAGGGGAGACGGGTCATCCCTATGGAGACGGCGGTCGAGGAAGGTCTGCTGTACTTCGCTCCGGAGCCGAAGAGCCCCCATGGCGCCGATGTGACGCCCGACGGGACCAAGATCATCGTCTCCGGAAAGCTGGACCCGCACGGCACGATCTACTCGTGGGAGAAGATCCAGCAGGCGATCGCGAACCAGGATTTCTCGGGCACCGACCCGTACGGGATCCCGATCCTGAACTTCGATTCGATCATCGATGGACAGGTGGAGCTCGGTCTGGGACCGCTGCATACGCAGTTCGCGGGCAACAACATCGCCTACACGAGCCTCTTCCTCGAGCCATCCGTCGTCAAGTGGGACTACGAGCAGATGCAGGTGATCGAGAAGCTGCCGGTCCATTACAACGTGGGTCACCTGGCCGCGGCGGAGGGCGACACGAAGTCACCGGACGGAAACTACCTGGTCTCGCTGAACAAGTGGTCTCTGGACCGGTTCACGCCGGTCGGTCCGCTGCTCCCGCAGAACTTCCAGCTGATCGACATCGCCGGCGATCAGATGCAGCTGCTCTACGATTCGCCGATCGGGATCGGCGAGCCGCACTACGCGCAGATGATCAAGGCGGACAAGCTGGACGTCTGGCAGATCTATCCGGAGGTGGGCTTCGACCCGCGCCGGATGGCGACGGCGGAAGATCCGGCGCTGCCGGGCGAAGAGAGGATCGAGCGGCGCGGCAACGAGGTGCATGTCTATATGACCGCCGTGCGCAGCCACTTCACGCCCGAGCACATCGAGGTCAATCAGGGCGATGAGGTGGTGATCCACCTGACCAACATCGAACAGGCCCTCGACGCGACGCACGGCCTGGCAGTCGACAAGCACAACATCAACGTGAGCATCGAGCCCGGGGAGTCCCAGGTGATTCGCTTTACCGCGGATGCGGCTGGCGTCTTCCCCTACTACTGCTCCGAGTTCTGTTCCGCGCTCCACCTTGAGATGGTGGGATACCTTCTCGTCAAACCGTAGCTTCCTGCCCCGAGGGGTCGGCCTCTCCGGCCGGCCCCTGACGGGCATTCGGATCCACCAGCCGAGACCACCAGGAACAAGGCAGCTCCGAGAGAGGAGCAACGGAGCGACCCATGGGACGGATGGATCGACTGACGAGCTTCTTCCAGAGCGAGATGTCGCTTGCGAGCCGGGTCCTGCTCGTTGCGGTGGCCCTCGCTTTGCTGCCCAGCATCTTTCTGCCGATCTGGAAGATAGGACTGATCGCGCCGCAGTATCCCGGTGGATTGGAGGTGATCGTCTATCCGCACACGGTCGGCGGTGACCTGCAGGAAGTGAACATCCTGAACCACTACATCGGGATGGCCGAGATCCAACCCGATGAGTTCCCGGAGTTCATGTTCGTTCCGTTCTTCATCCTCCGTTTCCTGGGGTTCGCGGTGCTGGCGGCGTTGGTCGCTCGGCTGCCGATCGCCGCGATCGGCTACCTCGACTTCGTGGTGTTCGGCGGCGTGATGCTCTACGATTTCAAGAACTGGCTGTACGAATACGGCCACAACCTCTCGCCCGCTGCGCCGTTCAAGGTCGAGCCGTTCACGCCCGGCATGTTAGGGACGACGCAGATCGCGAACTTCACCGTCACCAGCTATCCGAGCGCCGGTGCGATCCTGATGTTCGCGGCCGGCGCCCTGGGGCCCGTGATCTTGGCCTACGAATGGTTCCGCAAGCGCGAGCCGGCGTGAGCACGCTCGGATTATCGGCACGTCGTAAGCTCATCGCTGCATCGATCGTCGCGCTTCTAGCGAGCGCTACCGGCGCCAGTCGTCCGCTTCGGGCCCAGACCCTGACGGTGGGTCCCGGGTCGGAGTTCGCATCCATCTCTGCCGCGGTCGCCACTGCAGAGGCGGGCGACACGGTCGCCGTAACCGCAGGCACGTACAGGGAGCGCATCCGGGTCGAGGTTCCGCTCACGCTGCTCGGTGAAGGCTGGCCAGTGGTAGACGGCGGCGGGGAGGGTCACGTGATCGAAGCGCTGGCGCCCGTTCACGTCGAAGGCTTCGTCATCCGCGGCTCCGGCTCCGATGTGAACGAGGAACACGCCGGCGTAATGGTGAGAGACGGCCCCGGAACGCGCGTCGTGCGCAACCGCCTGGGGGATGTCTTTTACGGGGTTTACCTGAAGGGCTCGCCGGCGTCTCTCGTTCACGAGAACGTCATCGAGGGCAAGGCCTTCGAGCCGCCGCGCCGTGGCGACGGCATCCGGCTCTGGTACAGCTCGGGCACCCGCGTTTCGAAGAACCTGGTTCGCACCACGCGGGATGTCGTGATCTACTTCTCGGACAGCCTGCTCGTACATGACAACGTCATCGAAGACGGCCGCTATGGCCTCCATTATATGTATAGCAATCACAACGTCTTCGAACGGAATCGCTTCGACGGAAACGAGGTCGGAGCGTTTCTCATGTACTCAGCCGACATCCGGATGAGCGAGAATGTTTTCGCGAACTCGGAGGGGCTGACGGGAATGGGGCTGGGTCTGAAGGACGCCGACGGAATCGTTGCAACGGACAACCTGATCGTCGGTAACGTGATCGGCATCCACCTCGATAACTCGCCTCGCTCGACGACCGACCACAACAGCTTCACGGATAATCTTCTGCTCGCGAACCGGGTGGGGGTGCGGCTGCTTCCGTCCGTTCGGGGGAACGCGTTCGAGGGGAATGAATTCCTGCACAACGGGAGCCCGGTCATCGTGGCCGGCGGCGCGGGCCCGGACGTGGCTACGCGCAATCGGTGGGCAGACAACTACTGGGGCAGCTACGCTGGGTTCGATCAGGACGGCAACGGCACGGGCGACACGCCTTACGTACATGCGCGGCTGGCCGACGATCTGCTCAGCCGGTATCCGGCGCTCGGAGTGTTCGTCATGAGTCCGGCGCTCGGAGTGCTGGAAGTGGTCAGCCGCTTCTTCCCGCTACTCCAACCCGAGCCGGTGATGATCGACAGCTCGCCGCGAATCGACGCGCGGCAGGTAGCCCGAGCGGCCGTTCCGTCCATTGCTGCCGGATCCTCGATTTGGCAAGCGCTGCTCTGGATCAGCCTTGCCGCGGCCGCTGGCGGCGCGCTGTGGCGCGTGGCGCGAAGGAGGATCGCATGATATCGGCGTCTGGGCTCGGCAAGAGCTACGGACCGCAAACGGTCCTCGACGGCCTCGATTTCCGCATCGAGCAGGGCGAGCGGGTTGCCCTGCTCGGCCTGAACGGTGCGGGCAAGACGACGCTGTTCCGTTGCCTTCTCTCGCTCACGGAGTTCGAGGGTGAACTGCGGGTGGACGGTGAGGCCGTTTCGAAGCGCCGCAAAGAGGTGCGACGGAAGATCGGCTACGTTCCGCAGAAGGCGCCACCCTACGACATGACGCTGGCCGAGTTCGTGGCGTTCTTTTCGAGCATTCGAGGAGCCAGCATGGACGGCCCGGCCGCTACGCTCGCGGAGCTCGGAATGCCTCTCGACCAGACAGGCGACAAGGCTCTGGCCGAGCTGTCTGGCGGGATGGTGCAGAAAGCGCTGCTCGCACTCGCATTGGGCAGCGGCTCGTCGGTTCTGCTCCTGGATGAGCCAACCGCCAACCTCGATCCGGGCGCTCGGCGAGACCTCTTTCGGGCGGTTCGTGACCTGACGGAGGATGTAACCCTGTTGTTCGCCTCGCACCGGCTGGACGAAATCGAGATCCTCGCCGAACGCGTGCTCGTCCTCCACGATACGGGACTGGCGTTCGACGGCACGCTCGAGGAGCTGTGGCGCACGACCGACGCGGCGCCGAGGCTCTGGCTGGCCGTTCCTCATGCGGAGGTCGAGCGCGTAGCCGCCGAGCTGCGCGAGTGTCCGGCCGTGGCCGACCTACGGGCGAACGGAGCCGGAGTCGAGGTCGATGTCGAGGGCACATCGAGCCTGGATGTGCTTCTGGAGGTGCGTAGGCGCGGCCTTCCCGTCAGCGAGTTCCGGACTCGACCTCCTTCGCTCGAGCTCGTGTTGCACCAGCTCTCCAGCCGACGGCCGTCGCGCAGTCATGTCGATTCGCCGACGGATGAGGTGGGCCGATGACCGCCCGACTGCTAGCCCAGGCCGGCGTCCGCGACTCCTTGCGGGCCTATTGGTTCTGGCTCAACGCGGGGATCTTCGTGGTCGGCGGTCTACTCCTCATGCTGTTTGGCCAGGTGGACGTGAGCCTCCTTGGATATCGCAGCTACGGCCGAGCGCTGGCTGGTCTCATGCAGCTCGCTCTGTTCGTCGTGCCGTTGATGGCGCTGCTCTCGGCGGGGGCCGCGATCTCGGGCGCTCGAGAGACGGGCGCGCTGGATTACCTGCTGGCGCAACCGGTCACGCGAGGCGAGGTGTTCGCCGGCAAGTGGCTAGGCGTGGCTTCGGCCGTCGTGGCCTCGCTCGTCGTGGGCTATGGAGCGACGGGTGCCGTGGCGGCCGCCAAGGGAGTGCCCGCGCTCCCGATCGCGATGCTGCTGCTGTTCACGGTCGTGCTGGCCTCGGCCTTCGTGTCGATCGGTCTCTGGGTGTCGGCGCGCAGCTCGACCCGCGGCCGCGCCACGAGCGTGGTCTTCACGCTCTGGCTGGCGTTTCTGGCGCTCGGAAGCCTTGGCCTGATGTCGGCCTTCGTCCGGTGGGGCCTGCCGGCCGGTCTGCTGGAGATCTGGTCGCTCGTGAACCCGGTCGAGGCCTTCAGGTTGGCGATGATCGCGCTTCTGGAAACCGACCCCGGCCTCCTA
Source organism: Gemmatimonadota bacterium (assembly GCA_039589875.1). Lineage (GTDB taxonomy): Bacteria > Gemmatimonadota > Gemmatimonadetes > Palauibacterales > Palauibacteraceae. The sequence goes on along the minus strand of JBDHGL010000034.1, from coordinate 21,592 downwards.
GGGCCGGCCGGCGCGTCGCTGATCGGCCGCCTCGGACATGCCGGCCTGATCGCGGCCGCGAGCGGGAGCTTGGTTCTTTGGACAGGAGTGGCGTATTGGGCGGGCCGCCGCGCGTTCGTGTTGGCTGAGTAGCCGGAGCCTGCCGCTCGCTCTTCGTCTCCGGTTATGGCGGGAGCAGGGAACCCGATGATCGAGAAGTTCACGGCACTGTCGGCCGTTCAGCAGGCATTCCTGGCTGGTCTGTTCACCTGGGGTGTGACGGCGGTTGGAGCCGCCCTCGTCTTCTTCACCAAGAAACTCCCGCAGGCCGTGCTGGAGTCCATGCTCGGCTTCGCGGCCGGCGTGATGATTGCGGCGAGCGTCTGGTCGCTGCTCCTGCCCGCCATCGAGCGCTCGGTCCTCCTCGGCTTGCCGGCTTGGCTGCCCCCGGCGGCCGGATTCCTGGCAGGCGGGCTCTTCTTACGCGTGGCGGATCGGGTGCTGCCACACCTCCACCCCGGGTTGCCTCGCACCCAGTCCGAGGGGCCACGAACCACCTGGGAACGGACCACCCTGCTGGTCCTCGCCATAACGCTCCATAACATCCCCGAGGGCCTGGCGATCGGTGTGGCGTTCGCCGCGGCCGCATCCCAGCTGGACGTGTCGGCCGGCGGCACGCTGGCCAGCGCGATGGCGCTCTCGATCGGTATCGGAATCCAGAACTTTCCCGAGGGTATCGCGGTAGCGATGCCGCTGAGGCGGGAGGGAGTCTCCGCCGGCAGGTCGTTCTGGTACGGCCAGCTTTCGGCTGTCGTCGAGCCTGTAGCGGCTGTTGCGGGCGCCGCTGCCGTGACGCTCATCGGAGGACTCCTACCGTATGCATTGGCCTTCGCTGCCGGCGCGATGATCTACGTCGTCGTGGAAGAGCTGATTCCGGAGGCGCACCAGGGCGGCCGGGCCGACCTGGCGACCGTCAGTGCGATGATCGGGTTCGCCTCGATGATGGTCCTGGACGTGGCGCTGGGCTGAGCGCCTGGGAGATCTCCCACAATCGGCTCCAGCGTTTCCCGATAGACGCGGCAGCCGCCGGTTCGATACGTTCCTACTTGGTAGAGTGGGCCCTTGGCTGAGGGGGAACCATGCTGAACATAAAGAAAGTCGTGTACGCCACCGACTTCTCTCCCTGCTCGGAGAACGCGTTTCCGATCGCGGTCCGGATGGCCTCGCGCCATGGGGCCGCGCTTCACATGCTCCATGCTGTCGTTCTTCATGCGGACGATCCTCATGACCCGGCTCATCACTTCCCCGAGCCGGAAGAGCTCTACGAGCGCCTGCGGAGCACAGCCGAGGCACGCATGGCCTCCAGCGCTGCGGATGGCGGGATGCCGGACGTGGAGATCGTGCAAGCACAAGTGCGAGGCATGTCGCCGGCGCCGGTGATCCTGGAGTACGCCGAGGAGCAGGATGCCGATTTGATCGTTCTGGGCACCCACGGCCGTCGCGGGCTCCGGCATCTGTTGCTCGGCAGCGTCGCCGAGGAGGTGGTCCGAATGGCGGACCGTCCCGTGCTGGCGGTACGCGAGGATAGTCCGGCCACCGGGAGCTTCGAGCGTATACTCGTACCGTTGGACTACTCGAGGAGCTCCGATAGCGCGCTCGCCTACGCGAAGCAGATCGGCGCGGCCGAGGGGGCCGAGCTACACCTGCTCCACGTGCTCGAGGTCGGCGCCTATCCGGACTTCTACTTCCCGGTGCAGGCCACCCAGATGTTCGACATGCCCGAGCTCAAGAGCAGAGCGCTCGACAACCTGAACGATCGCCTGAAGCGCGTGGAAGGCCCGGACGTGGAGGCGGAGGTGCATGTCGAGCTGGGACACCCCCCGCAGACCATACTGGATCGTGCGGAAAGCCTGGGCACCGATCTCACGGTGATCTCCAGTCATGGGCGCACCGGCCTGGAGCGCGTGCTACTCGGCAGCGTCGCCGAGGCCGTGGTCCGCGGGTCGAAAACGCCGGTGATGATCGCAAAGTCGTTCGGGAAGAGCCTCCTACCGTCGGAGTAAGGGAGACGGCTCCGACTCGGCTGGCCGCTTGATCTTCCTCTCGTACGTCGCGACGGCAGCTGCCTCTGCAGCCGTCGTCGTTTTCGTGACTCGCCTCCGGCGATGCGGTGGGCCATCTTTCCTGATTCCCCCGACGCACAACGAAGGATGAGGATAGAGGAATGGATTCGTTCGGCGCGCGGCGTGAGATCAAGGCCGGCGGCGGGGCCGCGGCGATCTATGATATCCGGGCCCTCGAGCGCTCCGGGATCGGCCAGCTTGACCGGCTGCCGTTTTCGATTCGGGTGCTGCTCGAGAACCTGCTGAGGCAAGAGGACGGTGCCAGCGTAACGGCCGACGACATCGAGGCGGTGGCGACCTGGTCCGAGCGAGCCACCGAAGCCTCCGATCGGGAGATCGCGTTCATGCCCGCGCGGGTCCTTCTCCAGGACTTCACCGGCGTTCCGGCGGTCGTCGATCTGGCCGCGATGCGGGATGCCATGGCCGAGCTTGGGGGAGATCCCGCCCAGATCAACCCGCAGCTGCCCTCCGAGCTGGTGATCGATCATTCGGTGCAGGTGGATTCGTTCGGGACTCGAGCCTTCGGGACTCGAGCCTCGTTCTTCATCAACGCAGAGCGGGAGTTCGAGCGGAACCGGGAACGGTACGCCTTCCTGCGCTGGGGGCAGACGGCGTTCGACAACTTCAAGGTCGTGCCGCCCGACACGGGCATCGTGCACCAGGTCAACCTCGAGTATCTGGCCCGCGTGGTGTTCGACGCCGGGGGGATGGACCCGATGCCGGCGTCGGCCGAGACCAACGGCTCCGGCGGCAGCGGTGGCAACGGCCGGACGAGCCGGCTCCTCTATCCGGACACGCTCGTCGGAACGGACAGCCACACCACCATGATCAACGGGCTGGGTGTCCTCGGTTGGGGGGTGGGAGGCATCGAAGCCGAAGCGGCGATGCTCGGTCAACCGCTCAGCCTGCTCATCCCGCAGGTCGTCGGGTTCAAGCTTCACGGCACCCTGCCGGAAGGGGCGACCGCGACCGACCTCGTGCTCCGTGTGACGGAAATGCTGCGAGAGAAAGGGGTGGTGGGGAAATTTGTCGAGTTCTTCGGTCCCGGCATCTCCAGCCTGACACTGGCGGACCGGGCCACGATCGGAAACATGTCGCCCGAGTACGGTGCCACATGCGCGATCTTCCCCGTGGACGATGAGACGCTCGCCTACATGCGATTCACCGGGCGCTCGGAGCGCGTCGCCATCGTCGAGGCATACATGAAGGAGCAGGGCCTCTTCCACACGCCGGAGAGCCCGGACGCCGTCTACTCAGACACGCTGGAGCTGGACCTCTCCACCGTGGAGCCGAGCCTCGCGGGCCCGAAGCTGCCTCAGCAGCGCATACGCCTGTCGCAGTCGAAGACAGCGTTCGAGCAGGCGCTCGAGGGGTTTCTCGGCAGCGGCGGTACATCGCCGGAATCGCCGAAAGCCATGGACCGCTGGGAGTCTGACGGCGGGGACGGAGGTACGGCGGTGCTGACGTCTGGCGTCCGGGTGCGGCTGGAGCTGCCGGCCGACACTGCGGACGGAGAGACGAGCGAGGTGCACGAGTGCGAGCTGGACCACGGCTCGGTTGTCATCGCCGCGATCACCAGCTGCACGAACACCTCGAACCCGTCGGTCATGGTCGGCGCCGGGTTGCTGGCCCGCAACGCGGTCGAGCGCGGCCTCACCCGCAGGCCCTGGGTGAAGACGAGCCTGGCGCCCGGCTCGAAGGTGGTTACGGAGTACCTCGAGGAAGCAGGCCTGATGTCACCGCTCGAGGCGCTCGGCTTCAACCTGGTGGGCTACGGCTGTACGACCTGCATAGGAAACAGCGGGCCGCTCCCGGGCCCGATATCGGAGGCGATCCACGCCCATGATCTAGTTGCCTGTTCCGTGTTGAGCGGGAACCGGAACTTCGAGGGCCGGATCAACCCCGACACGCGTGCCAACTATCTCGCTTCGCCTCCCCTCGTCGTGGCGTATGCCCTCGCGGGCCGGATGGACATCGACCTGTACAACGAGCCGCTCGGGGAGGGCCCCTCCGGCGAGCCGATCTACCTTCGGGACATCTGGCCGAGCCAGGAAGAAATCCGCGACACGGTGCGCAGCGCCGTCAAGACCGAGATGTTCGACGAACAGTACGCGGACGTCTACACCGGCGACGAGAATTGGCGCGCCCTCCCAGTTCCGCAGGGCGACCGCTTCGCCTGGGATCAGGCCTCCACGTACGTGCGCCAGCCGCCGTTTTTCGTCGGAATGGGGCGCCAGCCCGAGAGCCCGGCCGACATTCATGAGGCGCGCGTGCTCGCGCTTCTCGGAGATTCGGTGACGACCGATCACGTCTCCCCCGCCGGATCGATCGCGGCGGAATCGCCCGCTGGAGCCTATCTGGTCGGCCACGGAATCTCTCAAAGCGAATTCAACTCGTACGGATCCAGACGCGGCAACCATGAGGTGATGATGCGCGGGACGTTCGCCAACATCCGGCTGCGCAACCTCCTGGTTCCCGGTGTGGAGGGGGGCTATACGGCGTTTCTCCCCGGTGGCGAGACGATGCCGATCTACGATGCGGCGATGCGCTATCAGGAGGAGGGCGTGCCGCTTATCGTGCTGGCCGGGCGGGAGTACGGAACGGGCTCCTCCCGCGATTGGGCGGCCAAGGGCCCCGCGCTGCTCGGCGTTCGAGCGGCGATCGCGGAGAGCTACGAGCGAATCCACCGGAGCAATCTGATCGGAATGGGCGTGCTTCCCCTCCAGTTCCTGCCGGACGAGGGCAGGGAAGCGCTTGGCCTGGACGGCAGCGAGCTGTACGGTATCGAGGGCATCGCGGACCGCCTGGAGCCTGGCGTCCGTCTTCGGGTGACGGCCAAGGCCGACGAGGGTCGAACCGTCGAGTTTGAGGCGACGGTGCGGCTCGATACGGCGATGGAGCTGGAGTACTACCGAAACGGGGGGATCCTTCAAACGGTCTTGCGCCAGCTGCTCGCCTGATCGCCGCCGCCGTCCCGAACGGCGGTCTCGCTCCGATCGTGCGAGGCTCGTCGGATGAGCGCATACACGGTCTTCTGGTTTGCGCTCCTGACGGCCGCGGCCACGGGCCTCGGTGCGCTCCCGTTCTTCTTTTTCCGGCAGATGTCACGCAAGTGGCTCGGTCTCTCCAATGCGCTGGCGGCCGGTCTGATGGGGGCAGCCAGCGCCGGTCTCATCTACGAGGGCTTCGATCTCAGCGTTCCGGGAACGCTCGCGGGCGTACTCCTGGGCCTCGCGTTCATCGGGTGGAGCCACCGGGCGCTGCAGGCCCGGCCGGAGCTCACGCTCGGAGGGCTGAAGGGAGCGGACGCGCGAAAGGCGCTGCTGATCGTGGGGATCATGACCCTGCACTCTTTCACCGAGGGTGTGGGCGTCGGGGTCGCGTTCGGAGGAGGCCAGGCTCTCGGCATCTTCATCACCACGGCGATCGCGGTACACAACATCCCGGAGGGCCTGGCGATCAGCCTCGTTCTCGTGCCGCGAGGCGAGCCGGTGTGGAGAGCTGTGGCGTGGAGCATCTTTTCGAGCCTCCCGCAGCCACTTCTGGCCGTGCCGGCCTTCCTCTTCGTCGAAGCCTTCCAGCCGTTTCTGCCGGTCGGTCTCGGTTTCGCAGCGGGCGCCATGATCTGGATGGTGTTCGCCGAGCTCGTGCCGGAGGCGCTGGAGGACACCTCGCGTGACGCGGTCGCGTTTACGGTGACGATCTCCCTCGTGGCGATGCTGGCCTTCCAGATGTGGCTGCGAGTCTAGTGGTGTTGCCCACGGTGTGGGGTGGCCGTAATAGAGAGCCCGAAACGGATTGGCCGAGCCGAAGTCGATCGATCCAGGAATCGATTCAGAATAGGACAATCGGATGAACTCAGTGTATTGGCATCTCGCGATCAATCACGTCCCAGTGCTCGGCGTGATGTTTGGAACCGTGATCCTCATCCTGGCGCTGGCGAGGCGACAGAAGGATGTCTGGCGCGTCGGGCTCGCGATGCTCGCTCTCTCCGGGTTCGTCGCGATCTTCGCGTATCGTACCGGTGAAGCGGCCGAGGAGATCGTCGAAGAGGACGCCGCGATCTCTCACGATGCGATCGAGGCTCACGAGGACGCCGGGAAGCGCGCAGCCTGGTTGACGGGATTGGCGGGAGCCGCGGCGCTGGTCGGTCTCGTGGCGTTCCGGGCCCGGCCCACGCCCGCGTGGTTCAAGATCCTGATGGTGACCGCGGCGCTCGCATCATCTCTCATGATGGGGCTGACCGCCAACCTGGGCGCCGCGATAGAACATGCCGAGCACATGGGCGGAGCGCCCCCTGCCGAGCACGAGGCGGAGGAACCCTAAGAGCGACGGCCGCCTGTGCAAGGCTCCACGAAAGAGGAGTGACCGGCAGCCCGGGGGGCTAGTCTTCGCGAAGTCCGGCCTGCGATAGCTCCGCCGCTCCTCGATCGAGCAGGAAGTCCAGGGCAATGCGGGAAAGCCACTGCCCGCCCAGCATCACCCCCTCGATCTCCTTGGTGTGCGAGATGTCCGCGAGCGGGTTGGCGTTCAGCAGGACGAGATCTGCGCGCTTGCCGGGCTCGATCGTGCCGCGATCATCCAGCACCCCGAGCCACTCCGCCGGATTCCGGGTCGCCGCCTCCAGCGCCGCCTGTGGCGGCAGGCCCGCCGCCACCAAGCTCTCCAGCTCACGATGCAGGGTGAACCCGTACAGGAGAAGCCATTCCGGCGCATCCGAGCCCGCCATCAGCCTCGCGCCGGCCTCGTACAACGTCTTCGTGATCCGGTTGCGCAGCTCGACATACTTGAGCCGCTGAGACTCGGGAGGAGGGTTGCTCCAATACACTTCGCGTCCACGAAGCAGCTCCTCTCTGACCTGCGCGGACACGAACCGGTACTCCGGGCTCTCAGCGATCTCCCGGTCGCTTCTCCCGGTTCCGAAAGAGGTGTTCAGGAACGCCAGCGTCGGTGTGTTCCACACCCCGGCCTCGAGAGTCGCCCGCGAGAGATCGGGGATCCGAGTCTCATCCAGATAGCGAAGGCTCTCCCAGTTCGGCCGCTGCCAGATGCCGATCCCGGAGAGGCTGTTCTCCACCGGCGCGTCCTCGGGCAGAAGAGCTTCCAGATACTGGTCGAGATGCTCGATCTGCTGACCGGCCTCGAGCGCACGGCGAAGCCGCACGGCTGGTCCCACATGGCCGACGACGGGCATCCCGAGTTCGGCTGCGGTCTCTACCGCCGCCTCGTACACCGGTTGGGAGATGAAGAAGGTCAGCTTCAGGAAGTCGTAGCCCGCTGCATGGAAGTCCCGAACGGCCTGTTCCGCTTGCTCCGGTGTGCGCACCTCGCGCCCGTTGAACACATCGCCGAAAGCCTGTCCAGCCAGCTGGGGGCTTCCGACGAAGAGCGTCGGGCCGATGAGCTCGCCCGCCTCGACGCGTTCCCGAAGCTCGAGCAGCTGAGGGTTTCCGATCGGGTCCCGAACGCTCGTGACGCCGTTCGCCAGGATCACGGCGATCTCTGCCGGAGCGTACTCGTCGGCGATCCTGTCGTCCGAGAGCAGGTGCGAGTGCATGTCGAACAGACCGGGGATGAGGTACCGGCCGTCGGCCTCGATGCGCGTAGCCTCCTCGGGGACGTCGGTGGTCGCCGCCGGACCGAGCTCCACGATGCGGCCGGAGGCGATGATGACGTGCTGATCGATCAGGATGCCCTCGCGGTCCATCGGGACCACGTTGGCGTTGAGGAAAGCGATCGTGTCCCGAACCGATGCCCTGGCATCGATCGTTTCGCGGACGTCGGCGGTGGCATGGGTACTTGCCAGCGCGGGCTCCAGGCCGAGCGCCCAGCCAGAGATCGTCGTTGCCGCCAAGACGATACCAGACGTCCCACACCATGATATGACAACCACTTACAGGCTATCTCCTAACCTGATACGTGAGATTCCCTGTGCACGCGCCCAAGCGCGCCGGGCAAACAACATATATCGCCGGCCACCGGCTAACCGTCATGCCCTCGCCGAAGCTCGAGGCTAGTTTCGGGGGCGTGAACAGCCAACGCTTTGACTCTCGGAGGTGTTACCTGGAGAAACGCTTGCATCGCCGGTTTGTGCCGGCGCGCCTCCTCGCCGCTCTCACGTGGACGGCTTTGATAACGGCCTGCTCGGAGGAAGTTCGAGTCGGAAGCTGGTCCGAGGTCACGCCGCTGCCGATGCCCGTGGCGAACAACGCCACCGCGAGCCTGCTGCTTCCCATGGGGCCCGTGCTGTTTTCCTTTCTCGGCCTGGACACGACGAAGGCGTTCAGCGGGATCACGCAGAGGGCGTTCGCCTACGAGGTGGACGCCGATCGGTGGCGGGAGCTCTCGCCCGTACCGGGTCCCGAAGGTCGCCTTGCAGCGACGGCCGTGGGCTTCGGCGGCCGAATTCTCTTGTTCGGCGGGTACACGGTCGACGCCGAGGGCGGCGAGGTCTCGGCGCCCGATCTGGACATCTTCGATCCGCAGACAGATGCTTGGCTGGAGGGTGAGCCATTTCCGTTGCCGGTCGACGATGCCGTGTCCGGCGTCTGGCGGGACAGCCTGGTCTTTGTCGTTAGCGGCTGGTCCCAGCGTGACAACGTGGACGCCGTCCAGATTTACGATCCGGCCGACGATCGCTGGGGGGCGGCGACGCCCATCCCGGGGCCGCCCGTCTTCGGACATGCCGGGGCCATTCTCGGAGACGCGATCGTATACTGCGACGGCGTGCGGATCGATCGCTCGCATGACCCCGGGTTCGTTATGGCGGAAGCCTGCTACCGGGGAGACATCCACCCGGCCGACCCGGCCCGGATCGATTGGCGCCAGCTCTCACGTCACCCGGGTCCCGCCCGGTACCGTATGGCTGCCGCCGCGCTTCCGGACGCCGGCCTCGTTGTCTTCGCAGGCGGAACCGACAACCCGTACAACTATGACGGGGTCGGCTACGACGGCGTTCCGTCGGAACCCTCCGCCCTCGCCTTTGCTTACGATGTTGCGAACGACAGCTGGATCGAGCTTGCGGACAAGGTGACCGCCACGATGGATCATCGTGATCTGGCGGTTGCCGGGAATTCACTCTACGTGATCGGCGGGATGACCCGAGGACAGAGAGTTACGGCTCGTGTGGAACGGCTCGAGCTGGCGCACTGAGGCAGTGACGGGCCGGCGACCCCCACGTACCGGCGCGGCGCTCAAGGTGATCGCCGTAGTCCTTGCCGTGGCGGCCTGCCAGGAAGAGCAGCCGGCCCCGGCCGGCGGCTTGACGCTCGAAGCGATGGGAGCGCTGAGCGCCAACGAAGTGCTTCCCGATTCGCTGGCAGACGGGCGTGCCTCCTTCGAGACCTTCTGCATCGAGTGTCACGGTCCGGCGGCGACCGGCTCGGAGAAGGGGCCGCCGCTGGTGAACCGCGTATATCATCCCGGCCACCATGCAGATCCCGCCTTTTTCCTGGCGCCCGTCCAGGGAGTTCGAGCTCACCATTGGCGGTTCGGAGATATGCCGCCCGTGGAAGGAATCACGAGAGATCAGGTCGGCGACATCATTGCCTATGTGAGGTGGCTTCAGCGCCAGGTGGGGATCTTCTGATCTACTTTGCCGGCAGGAGTCCCGGAGCCCAGGGTCCGACGCAGACGTATACTAAGGCGTAGCCCGGCGAAGGTGGTTCAAAAGCGCTTGATCAAGCGGCGCAGGATCGCGAGTGCTATGAGGACGAGTATCTTTCTCAACGGAGCCTCCGGTTACGTGCTCTTGGTTTCCGGAAGATCCTACGCTCGGGCCGGGCAGGCGGTTTCAGCGCCGCCGCGATTCGTCCTCGGAGGGGTGGCAGAACGGCTAATGCACCAGTCTTGAAAACTGGCGTCCGCAAGGACATGCGGGTTCGAATCCCGCCCCCTCCGCTTCCACCCACTCGTGTTTCGCCGCCCTGCGGCTCAACGGCGGAATCCCGCCCCCTCCGTTCTATTCCGCAACGGCTTTTGATTCACGCTCCCACGCGCCTTCCGGCAGCCAGGGCTCGAACAAAACGGCTCTACTCGAGCTGAATCGCCACCCGGTGCGGCTGACCGGAGCTCGGATCCGGGTTATCGATGACCAGCCGAAAATCCGCAGCCTGCTTGTCCAGAAACTCGGCGGCCTGCTCGCTCGCGCTCTGGCTGCTCATCACGTCACGAAAGGAGAGCGGGATCAGCTCGAACTTGGCTTGCCACCGTTCCGAGCGGCGGCTGCCTCCCGACCGGGGCGTCACCCAGCCGTCGAAGCGATTTCCTTGTCCGTCCACGAGCGCGAGGTGCGGATCGGCAAAGGCGGAGCCCGAAGTCGTGCCGTTCAGAAAATCGTCGAACGGCTCTTCGTGTCGCTCGCTGTAGTTGTGTAGGCGAACAGAGACTCTGATTTGTCGGTATCTGTCCTGCCCCCTCATATCTGTTTGGGCGGCGGCTCCTTCGACCTCGAATGTCCACGGCCCCATCTCGATCGGCTGTCTCAGCGAGTATTCCTCCGGCGAGCACGCCAGGCACAGGAGGCACGCCACGGCCAACGTCCCCGGCCACGGTGCGCGGTTAGGACAGCGTGACTGACGCGACACTGAAGCCTCTCTTGGCCGGTTCCGGGCTGGTGGGCTTGGTGAGCGGCTACCTAAACCGTTCGTACGCCTGCCGAGCCAGTGCATGTCGCCTGAGGCCCTCCTCCAGGTTGCCGCGATTGGGGCGGCCCAATGCTGACATATATTGCGCCGCCGCCACCGAAACCTCGACATTGAAGACCCGCATGCTTCCGTTAGGCCACCGCTCGACGGTCAGGGCATGAGTCCCCTCTCGGGCTTCGCGGAGGACGTCGGCGTCCAGCCCCGCTCGCTTCATCAGAATTCGAAGCTGCTTGTAGTTGGCCTGCGCCGGCGCCCAGGCCGTCGTGTCGGATCGGAGCACGAGTCGCTGTAGTCGCTCTCCCAGCGTATCGAGGGTTACCAAGATCTTCGCTGCACAGGGACCGTACTCGGCCCGACTGATCCCAACCCTCTTATCGGCGATCCCGTCACATGCGCTCGTCACTGAGGCGGATTCCGCGCAGGTGAGCGTGAACACGGCGGCGATCGGCGTGATCATCCGCACCCGGATCGATTCAGTAGTCGACACCGGCCGCGCAAGCGTACTCGCCCCCGAATCTGTTCCGGTAGTCCTGAGCGATGTCATCTGCACTTCGGATGGCGGCGTACCGATCCAAAAGCCACTGCTCCCAGGCTGCGTCTACTTGCTCAAGCTCGGTCCCGAGCACACCGTCGATCATTGCGGAGTTCGTCTCGACTTCCGAGAAGGCAATCTCGAGGACGGCCTCTCTACCGAATTCCTCGTCAACGAAGCGGAACCACGAGGCTCGCTCCGGATACGCCTGCCACTCGCAAAGGCCGTTGAGCTCGTCGTGTCTCTCGCTCAGTACCTGCAGGGGGATGGCTCCCCCTGGATAATCCAAGCGCCAGCGACGATGTCCTCAGGGAAACCATAGAACGGGAAGCCGGTCTTCTCCGGGTGAACCCGCAGGGCAACGAACATGGACACCGATCAGGAGCCCTTTCCAAAGCGGCCGCTGTAATGTGCGCTTCGACATGGAGCCTCTCCCGCGAGCCTTCTACCCTGCTCGAGTCTAGCTCAGTTGCCGGCGATCGTCTGTCGGGAGATGCCCGGGATCGGTTGTGGGGGGCTGGAGGAGGTCGGGTGCCGCTCGGTGCTGCGCACCGCGGCTCTCCCACGCGAAGCGCTGTTGAAGCGATGGCCGCCGGCTGCTGTTCTGCTGCACGAGGATCTCGCTAAGCTGTATGGACCGGAAGGGTCAATCAAGCTGCCTCACGGAGAGAAAAATGGTGCGACATCTGACTGCTACGGTACTCTTGACTCTCGGGTTCGCCCCGGTCGTTTCGGCCCAGCCGCAAGAGTCGCAGGAGAGCGAGCTCCTACAGGCGGACAGGGAGTGGGCGAAGGCAGCAGCGGCGGGCGATATGGAGACTGCCTTCTCGTTCTGGGCGGAAGATGCGGAGATCTATGCCCCGGGCCGTCCGCCCGTGCGGGGCATGGGGGAGATCCGCGCGCTCGTCGCCATGCGAAGATCCGTTCCCGGCAACTTCATCGTCTGGGAGCCCCTGATTGCGGACGTTTCCGGGTCGGGAGATCTAGGGTTCACTCGCGGCACGTACGCGATGACCTTCCCAGGTCCGGGCGGCGATCTCGTCACCACGACGGGGACCTACGTCAGCATCTGGCGACGCGATGAAGGGAGCAGCTGGAAATGCATTCTCGAGATCCACAGCCCCCTTCCGAACGGCGAACCGGAAGCGCAAGATTGACGACGGCGCGATGACGCTGCTCGTGGTCCGCTTCCTGGCCGCGGCCAGCCTCTTCGCGGCCCTCGGCGGCGGGTGCACGTCCGACGTCTTGGCCCAGGACCCTCCCGAGCTCGAGGCCGGCGCGCGGGTCCGAGTCAGCTCGACCGCGTGCCCAGAGTGCTTCGTGATTGGTCGGCTGCAGAGATTCGACGCGGATGGCGTTTCCCTGCGCCTCGATGGGGAGACGACGGGCTTTCCGGTGGACTCGATTGCCAGCCTCGCGGTGAGCCGCGGCAAGAGCTGGGTGCCGCCCGTGGTCGGGGGTGCAGGAGCGTTCTTCGTCTCGACTGGGATCTTCTTGGCGGTCTTCTGCAACGATCCGGACACCTCATGCGACGCGCAGCCGGTGCTGATCGCCTCAGCCCTAATCGGCCTACCTTCCGCCGGGATCGGCGCGTTGCTCGGGTCTCTGCTCCGCAAGGAACGCTGGGAACCCGTGCCCGTCGACGCGTTGACCGTCCGAGTCGGGTCGGGTGGTGTCGGCTTCGGAGTCTCGCTCGCCTGGTGAGAGGCGCGACTGGCTCACCCGCCGCGCACACTGCTCACGAGATAGCCGTAGATGACGATGTTGCCGAGCAGGGCGGCGGCCCCGAGCCACGGCTCGGCGCGCTCCCATTGCTCCGGACGTATTCCGCCCGCCAGGTAGTGCCCCAGGAAGCTGCCGTGATACTCGGGCTGTCCGCCCGCTCGACGAAGCCGGTTCTCGAGTGGAACGAGCGGGCAGGTTCCGCCGACGACCTCGATGGCCGCCCCATAGAGCACGGTGGGAATGTGCAGCCAGGCGAGCCAGGGCTTCCAGAAGACCGCGACAGCGCCGGCAACGACGAACAGAACGAAACCGAAGTGGATCACGACTACGGCGTCTGCCAGCGTTTTGTGATGTCCATGCGAGCGGCCCACCATCCTTCCTATTTGGCAGGCCTGGGAGGAGTCATGAAGAGTAGTCGCCCGGCTCCCGTATGGTAGCCGGGCGAGCCGTCCAGGAGCGTCAGTTCGCCCTGGTTCAGTCGGAGTCCCCGCGTAGATCGGCCCGTCTGAGCGAGGCGATGCGAGCCTTGGCCAGCAGATCCTCGGCCTCTTCCAGGCTGCGCGGCTCGTCGCTGCTCATTTCAGGCGGGAGGAACTCGAGGCGATCGGCCAGCTCCTTGAACGAAGCGCCGGTCAATGGACACTCGACGTCTGCGCAGGCTGGGACCGCGTCGAGGCATACGACATTCGATGGGTCTAGCGCGTGCTCCGCGTCCGGTTCGACTCTCACGAGTACCTTGGCATCGCAAGCGCTACAGTACGTGAGATACTCCTCCATGGTCGCCTCCTCGGCTCGACGACTGTACTCAAACCGGCACGTGGCGGGCAAGCCACACGCCCTCACCTAACGCTAAGAAATCAGCGTCGAGGCGCTAGCGGGAATTCCTCTTGGCCGTATGTGGGAGTTTGCCTGACAGCACGGAGTCCTCCGCTAGACCACGGGCTGATCACCGAACGGACAGAAAGCGCCGGTGCAGTCCTCGCCCACGTCGAGGCAGATCCCGCTGAGCTGCCTGGGCGGAGCGGCTCGCTCGGCTTCGCTCGATGGTTCCCCAGAGCCCTGCGACACCCGTATCCGCACCTCGCGGTCGCAGGCCGGGCAGTAGGCCACGCGGATCCCGCCCTCGTCCGGAGTGCTTTCGCCCATATCGTCCATCATGGTTCCTTCCGTTCTGCTTGGGAATTGCAGGGCAGCCCTATCTCCATGCTAGCCCAGATGGATGATCTCGGCGCCGGGAGAGCCAAGATCCAGCAAGCGCTGGCCTGCCCCCAGATCGCAGCCGAACACGGTCGTCGCACCTGCGTCCGCAGCCATGCACGTCTCCGCGCCGACCGTCACGCTGTGCCGGGCCGACTCTCTGGGCTCGGCAGTGAGCGGGTCCAGTAGGTGGTGATATCGCCGGCCGGCATGATCGAAGAACTGGAAGTAGTCTCCGGAAGTGGCGACGGCCCGGTTCGAGAACTCCATCGTCGCCGTCAGCCGATCGGGCCGTTCAGATGAGCGAATCCCGATCTTCCAGGGGTCGCCGTCCCCCGAGCTGCCCATCGCGTAGAGGTCCCCGCCGACGTTGATCAGGGCGTCGGTGACTCCGTGTTCTCGGAGGGCGCGGACGGCCCGATCGACCCCGTACCCTTTGGCGATTCCACCGAGATCGATAGCGGCCTCGTCGCTTCGTAGCCGAACGATGCGATCTCCGCGCCACCGATCCAGCTCGAGCGCCCGGTACATGTGCTCGCCGGCGAACTGTCCGACGCTTACTGCATCGGGTGGGACTGTTCGCTTGCCCACCTGCCACAAGGCAGCTGCGCGGCCGAGGCACGGATCGAACCTTCCATCGCTCAGCTCGGCCCAGCGAAGCGCCTCCTCGAGCACATCCGCGGTGGCGGCCGTCACTGCGACGGGTCCTCCCGCAGCGTTAAGGTTCGCACGGCCGACGTCGGATCCGGCTCTGAAGTGAGACATCGTCTCGTGCACCCACCGAAGGTCGCTGATCGCCGCCTGGACGGCTTCCTGCGCTCTGTTCTCGTCTGGATCCACCACGACCAGATCCGCGATCGTGCCCATCACGGGAACGCTACGCCGTGTCACGCGCCGGCTCCAGCGCGGAGGGATGGGCAGCGTGAGCACGACGAAGGCGCCCGCGCCAAGGGAGAGGAACTTCCGGCGGCTGACGTTCATCGGTCTACCTCCAATAGTGGATCTCCGGGCTCCTCGCGTCCCCGGTCGCCTCCAACGGCTTCGCGCCGCGGTCTCGTGCAGCTCCCGGTACAGCGGCCGCAGCTGGACGGGTCGGACGAGCATCCCGCACGCGGCCGCAGAAGGCCGAAGAGGGCGAACAGGCCGCCGAAAGCGAGCACGGCGACGAGTTCGGTGATCATGGGGTCGACAGTCCGGCGAAGCCCATAAAGGCGAGAGACAGGCTTCCGGCCACGATCAGGACGAGGCCCATCCCCCGAGCCAGCGCCGGCACGTCGACCAGCTCCGATTTCTCTCGGATCGAGGCCATGAGCACGAGGGCGAGCGTTAGGCCGAGCCCGGCCCCGAGCGCGAAGGCCAGCCCTTCGAACAAGCCGTAGCCGCGGTTCGTCTGGAAGATCGCCAGGCCGAGGATCGCGCAGTTCGTGGTGATGAGCGGCAAGTAGATCCCGAGCTCCCGGAAGAGCGCCGGGCTCACCTTCTTGATCGTCATCTCGACGATCTGCACCAGGGAGGCGATCACCACGATGAAGGAGATAAGCCTCAGATACGGCGCGTACGGCAGCACGAACGCGTTCAGGAAGGACGCCACCAGAGAGGTGATCGTCAGCACGAAGATGTTGGCAGCGCCCATGCGGAGAGCCGTGGCGATCTTGGCTGAGACACCCATGAACGGGCAGAGGCCCAGGAAGAGGTGAAGCGTGAAGTTGTTCACCAGCATCGCCGAGATCAGGATCCAGAAGAGCTCGGAGCTCATGCCGCCCTCCTCGATGCGACACCGTGCGGCCACCGGCGGACACGCGGCAGCTCGGCCTCTTTCCGGCCGCGCCACCAGCCGAACGCGAGCAGAATGAAGCCGAGCGTGAGGAAACCGCCCGGCGGAAGGATCATGATGATCCAGGGCTCGAACGACGGTCCGAACACGCTGTAGCCGAGCAGGCTGCCGTTCCCGAGAAGCTCACGTACGGAGCCCATCATCAGCATCGCGATGATGAACCCGATGCCCGTGCCGACGGCGTCCAGCAGGGAGCGTCCGATCGGACGCTTGGAGGCGAATGCCTCCTGCCGGCCCAGGATCATGCAGTTGACGACGATGAGCGCGATGAACGCTCCGAGGGCCTTGTGGATGTCCGGGACCACCGCGGCCAGGGCCAGGTCCGCGATCGTCACGAAAGTGGCGATGATCAGGATGAACGCCGCGATTCGGACCTCGGCCGGGATCGCCCGCTTGAACATGGAGACGAGCAGGCTCGATCCGAGCAGAACGAAGAAAGTGGCGAGCCCCATCGCCAGGCTGTTGGCCACCGTGTTCGTCACGGCCAGAGCGGGGCAGAGCCCGAGCAGCTGGACGAGGACGGGGTTCTCGCGCCAGACGCCGCGTAGGAAGTCGTAGCTCGGCGTGCTGGTTCGCGTGGGCAGGCCCGCGGCATGAGCTCCCGGGGCATGGCGAACGATCTCGCCGGTGGGCTCGGGCCCCGTCATCTCTCTCCCTCCGAGGCCCGCTCGGCCGAATATTCTTCGATCATCGTTCCGAGGGTTGCCAGCCGCCGGTTGATGATCTCGATCACCGTCCGCGATGAGATCGTCGCTCCGGTGATCATGTCCACCTCGCCGGCCTCTCCGGTGGCGGTTCCGTTCTTCACGCCGACGATCGGCGGAACGACGCCGTCGAAGCTGACGACGAACGCGCTGTCCTTCTCGATCCTGTCACCGAGACCGGGCGTTTCTTTGCTCTCGAGCACCTTCATCCCGAGCAGCTCATCGCTTTCCGGATCGTAGCCGAAGATGAGTCCCACGATGTCCTGGTATCCGGGCTGCTCGCCGGCGATCGCAAAGCCGACTCGCTCCCCCTCCGAGTCGTAGCCCGCGTAAACCCTGTCGAGCCCGGTGCTGTCGATTCCGGCCGGCAGCTCCGAGGCCAGAGAGCCATTGATGACGAAAAGCGTTTCGTAGCGCTCCGGTCCGCCGAGCACCTCCTGGATGGCTGCCCGCAGAGCCTCCACTCTGTGTGCCTCGATTCTCGGCTCCGCCCATCCGAAGACCAGTACGATCGCCAGTCCGGCGAAGGCTCCTGCCGCCGCGAGCGTAGACATGAGGCGCCACGCCGGTACCTCGGGCGGAGCGGCCATCTCCGGCGGCGATGTTTCGGTCACGCTTCCGCCTCGCGGCCCGCGTTCGTTCCGCGGCTTCCGTAGGGTCGCGGCTGCGTCGCACGGTTGATGAACGGCACCAACGCGTTCATGAGGAGGATCGCGTACATAACCCCTTCGGGCAGCCCTCCCCATGTGCGGATCACGACCACCAGGATTCCGATCCCGAAGCCGAAGATCCAGGCCCCCACGTTCGTCACCGGAGACGTCACCAGATCCGTCGCCATGTACATCGCCCCCAGCATGAGGCCTCCCGAGAACAGGGCGAAGAGCGGGCTGGGAAAGCGCGTCGAGTCGAGTGAAAAGAGGAGGCCGGAGAGGATCGCTACACTGAGAAAGATGCTGACCGGAATCCGCCAGTTCAGGTAGTTGCGGACGGCCAGATAGGCCCCACACACCAGGATCACGATCCCGGCGGTCTCGCCGAGCGAGCCTCCGGTAGCGCCGATCATCAGGCTGCCGACGTCGGTCGGCGCGCTCTCGAACTTCATCAGGCCGAGTGGAGTCGCCTCCGTGACTGCATCCACGCTGGGGCTCGTGAACGGAAACGCGAGGTTGTCGCCGCGGAGCTGGCCCCATGCGGCCGGGCTGCCCGGCCAGGTTGTCATCGCCGCCGGAAACGCCGCCTGGAGGAACGCACGGCCGAGGAGCGCCGGGTTGAAGATGTTCTGGCCTAGACCGCCGAACACGAGCTTTCCGAAGCCGATCCCGAACGCGCCGCCCACGAAGGCGATCCACAGGGGAACGCCGGGTGGAAGGGTGAGCCCCAGGAGGATGCCGGTGATGGCGGCTGAGCCGTCCGCCAAGCTGCCCGGCGGTGCGAACGCACGCTCCGTGAGAAGCGCTCCGGCCGTCGCGGCTGAGATCACCAGCAGGGCGCTCGGTCCGAAGTACCAGGTTGCGGCTGCGATGACGGGCACCAGGCTTCCGACCACGTTCCACATGATGCGCGGCGTCGTGTCGGGCGCCTTGAGATGGGGGGAGGCCCGCAGCTGCAGCTGGAGGCTCCCGATGCGCGACGTCTCGCTCACGCCGCCTGCTGCTTTCTCCGCTGGGCCCCGGCCTTGGCGAGAGCGAACATCTGGGAGAGAGGGATGTTCGATGGGCAAACGTAAGAGCAGCAGCCGCACAGCATGCACGTCGCGAGGCTCGCGTCCTCCATCTCCTCATAGCGGCCCGCCTGCGCGAGGATGCCCAGCTCCGACGGGTTCAGGAAGACGGGACAGGCGTCTAGGCAACGACCGCAGTGGATGCACGGATAGGTGCGCCGCGCCTTGGATTCCCGTCGGGTCAGGGCGACAACCCCGGTCGTGCTCTTGATGATCGGGGCATCCAGGTCCGGCTGCGAGGCGCCCATCATCGGGCCGCCGAAGACGACCTCGCTTGCCTCGTCGAGGAGTCCGCCGCAGAACTCGATCACGTCACGGATCTTTGCGCCCACCGGGACGATCAGATTGGACGGTCTTCGCAGCCCCGGTCCGCTGACGGTGACCACTCTCTCGATGAGTGGAAGGCCCGTCTCGAAGACCTCCGCGATGCAGGCGAGCGACGCCACGTTCTGTACCACGGCGCCCACGTGCATCGGGAACTTGCCCGGGGGGACCTCCCGTCCGGTGAGAACCTGGATCAACATCTTCTCGTAGCCCTGCGGATACTTCACGGTGAGCCCCTGCACGCTCACGTCCAGGTCGTCAGGCACCGTGCTCTGCAGCGCCTCGATCGCGTCGGGCTTGTTCCTCTCCACGCCGATGATCGCTCGACTCACGCCCAACGTGTGCAGCATGACCCGGATGCCGAAATGCACCCGCTCCGGGTACTCCACCATCACCCGATGGTCGGTCGTCAGATACGGCTCACACTCCGCGCCGTTCACGATCAGCGTGTCGACGGCGACGTCCTCGGGGGGCAGGAGCTTCACGTGCGTGGGAAACGCCGCTCCGCCGAGCCCGACGACCCCGGCCCGTTGGACGGCCCGAACGACTTGATCCGGCGTCAATCCCTCCCAGCGTGGGATGATCCGTGGCCTCGGAATCTGAGGAGAGTAGCGATCGACGGTGATGCGAACGGCCTCAGCCATGCTCCCGTCGGGATGAGGCCACCAGCCGATATCCCGGACCGTTCCCGCGGATGAGGCGTGGATCGGTACCGAAACGAACCCATCGGCTTCTCCGATCTTGTCGCCTCGCTCCACCCGATCGCCCGGCTGCACGAGAAGCCGAGCGGGCTTGCCTGCATGCTGGCGGAGTGGGAGGACGATCTCGTCCGGGTAGGGCATGCGCCGAACCGGAACTCCCGCCGTCAGGGACTTGTGCTCGGGCGGGTGAACGCCGTGACGGAAGCTCAGACGCGCGTGCATCTCGCCGCCGCTCGCCGGCAGACGTCCCACGCCGTTGGCAGCGAGCTCGCCTGGAGGTTCATGTGGCGCGCGTCCCCGCGGCTCAGCTGAACGGCTCGGCCCGCTTGATCCACTTCTCCAGGTTCTTCTCCTTCGGGTTGAGCGGGGTACCTGGATGGATGATTCGTGCCGTGCATTTCTCGGCGGCCATCACGATCTCGCGGAACGTGCCGGCTCGCGCGTCGGCGATGTACGCCTGCTTGTTCTCGTCGTAGGCGAACAACTTCTTGTTGATGTTGATGCATTCGTCGCACGTGGTGCAAAGGGCCGTATCGACATACGGCTCGAGCACCAGCTCGTCCTCTTCCTCCTCGACGACCGCTACCTCGGCCGGCGCAGCATCGACGGCCACTGCCGGCGCAGCGGTCGCGGTCGAGGCCGGTGCGGGGGCGACGCCGGCCAGAGACGAGACAGCCTGCATGGCGCTCTCGTCGAAGCGGATCGGCTCCAGATCGGGTGCGGCTTCGGCCCGGGCGAGAAGCTCGGTTACCGTTGAGTTTCCGTTTGCCTTGAGGAGGCCTTCCGCGAGCCGCCGTGCGATGAGCGGCGGATAGCTTGCTCTCAGCCGAGCGAGCTTTGTCTCGTACTCGGCCCGCAGCGCCTCGACCTTTGCCTCGAACTCGGTTTCGAGCTCCTCCTCGACCAGGTCGTGACCGGCTGGCGACACGGCCAGGCCGCCGAGCTCCTTCAGCTGCGACCAGAAGTGCAGGCGGTCCTCCGCCAGCTCCACGATCTCGGCGGAGGCCACGAGCCGTCCGAGAGCCTTCTCTTTGTCGATCACATGGATGAACGGTTTGCTGCCCTCCCGCTCCTCTGCGGACGCGAAGACGAACTCGTGGAACGGCATCAGCTCGTCCGGATCGACATCATCCGGCACTGGCCGGAAGTGTTTCTTGAACCGACCCTCCGTCGCGGCCCAGTCCGCGATCGTCACCGGGGTCTCGATCTTCTGCGTCTCGCCGTCGCCGTTCACGTATTCCAGCTCGTAGCTCGGCCACGTCTCGTCGGCCGACGGGTTGCCCTCGAGGTTGAGGCAGTCCGAGAAGCTGGGACCCGCGTCGGGGTCGTAGACGAGGAACGGGAAGGCCCGGCTCTCGAGCGCGAACTTCGCTGCGTGGACTGCCCAATCATCGGCCAGGCCATGCTCCACCGGACAGGGCGTGTAGATGTTGATCACCGCAGGCCGCCTCGACTGAAGCGCCTGCAGCACGCCGCCGAGCAGGTGTGACGGGAGCGCCTGGGAGGTCTGAAGGACGAAGGCGCCGCGATGCGCGATCGCCAGCAACGCGATCTCTTTTCGGGTCTCTTCCTTGCCATGGTGCGCCTTCCCGTAGGCTGCCATGTCGGAGACCTGTCCGGTGAACCCGCTCGTGCACGCCTGACCGCCCGTGTTGGAGTAGACCTGCGTGTCGAGGATGATCACCCGGATCGGCTTCCCGGAGGCCAGCAGCCGCGAGAGGTTCTGGAAGCCGATGTCGAACATCGCTCCATCTCCGCCGATCGAGAGGATCGGCGGACAGAGCCCGAACTCCTCGTCCGAGAAGTCCCGCCAGTCGAAACGATTGAAGAACGGCTCGTGCTGCTCCGGGTCGTAGCTTCCGTCCAGGAGTAATTCGGCGCGCCGTACGGCGGTGAACCCGTCCGCCATCTTCCGCATGTTGCCCTCGAAGACGCCGATGGCGAGCGAGGGAGCGTCCTGGAAGAGGTGATTCGCCCACGGGTAGGGATACGGGTTGTAGGGAAACGTGCTGCCCCAGACGGAGGAGCATCCGGTGCTGTTGGTGATCGCCAGGTTGGAGCGGCCCTGCCCGCTCGGCCCCTGGACGTAGCGCCATTTGAGGTCCTCG
>JBDHGL010000033.1:0-24519 GCA_039589875.1 Gemmatimonadota bacterium | reverse complement strand
CGTGAGCACATAGCCGCGTCGCCCTTCCGCATCAACGGTGGCTCCAACGATGCGCCCGGGCATCTTGCGGATGAACTTCTGCCGCGCCGCGAACAGCCCCACGACCGGCCCGCCAAAGCTGGGCGCGTTCCCGAACGGCTGACCCTCGCCTGCCACCACATCGGCACCCTGTTCGCCGGGAGAGCGAATGAGGGCCAGCGAGACCGGATCGGCCACCGCGCAGACGAGCAGAGCTCCAGCATCGCGCGCTTTCTCCGCGAGTGGCGCTAGCTCCTCGAGGAGGCCCAGGAAGTTCGGGTTCTGAACGACCACGCAGGCCGTCTCGTCGCTCACTTGGAGATCATCCGGCCCGACCGTCCCGCCGGTCCCGGGGCGTATCGTGCGGATCTCCGCATCCAGGCCTTGCGTGTAGGTGGCGACGACGTGCCGGTAATGTGGGTGGAGATGACCGGCCAGGATGATCTCGCGCCGCCGCGTTGCCGAAAGGGCCATGAGGACGGCCTCCGCCGTGGCCGTCGCACCATCGTAGATCGAGGCGTTCGCCACATCTAGACCGGCGAGCTCGCAGACCATGGTCTGAAACTCGTAAATCGACTGCAGCGTTCCCTGGCTGACTTCCGGCTGGTACGGGGTGTAGGCGGTGTAGAATTCGCTCCGCCGGAGGATGTGATCAGTCGCGGCCGGCACGTGGTGATCGTAGATGCCGCCGCCCGCGAAGCACACGAGCTCGGAGTTGCGCGCGGCGTGTCGTGACACGAGGCGCATGGCTTCCCATTCGGAAAGCGCCTCCGGAACCTCCAGAAGCCCGTCCAGGATTAGGCTCGCCGGGATATCGGAGTACAGATCCCGCTCATCGGCCACGCCTATGGCGGCCAGCATCTCGCGCCGATCGGCGTCGCTGTGTGTCAGAAAGGACATGGCGTGAGCTCGGTGCCGAGCTAGTCCTCGATGAGCTCTCG
This sequence comes from Gemmatimonadota bacterium, assembly GCA_039589875.1. GTDB lineage: Bacteria > Gemmatimonadota > Gemmatimonadetes > Palauibacterales > Palauibacteraceae. Next base: position 23,560 of record JBDHGL010000033.1, on the reverse strand, counting down.
GTAGGCGTCGGGATCGAGGAGGTCGTCAAGCTCCGAAGCATCCTGGATCCGCAGCCGGATCATCCAGCCTTCGCCGTACGGGTCGGAGTTCACGAGGGCCGGATCCTCGTCGAGGGCCTCGTTCACCGCGATGACCTCGCCGCCGAGCGGGCAATACAACTCCGAAACGGCCTTCACGGCTTCGATCGTCCCGAATACGTCCATCCGTCCGAAGCTATCGCCCGCCGCAGGAAGCTCCACGTAGACCACATCGCCCAACTCGCCCTGCGCGTAGTCGGTTATGCCTATGAGTATCTCACCCTCTGCGTCGGTCGTACGAATGTACTCGTGCTCCTCCGTGTACCGGAGAGTCTCGGGAATGTCCGACATCCAGTTCCTCCGCTGGCTGGCTCTGGCCGCCTCTGCGACGGCGCGGGCGGTGACAATACCTGGGAGCCTCGGAGGGCGTCAATGAGGTGGGCGTCTACGCGGGCGGGACTGCTCAGCCTGGGCCCCGCTGGAGCTTCTTTAGCCGCCGTTCGTCCTTGAGGCGCTTCTTCGCTTCGCGCTCCGTCTCTCCGGGAAGACGTACCTTGATCTCGACGGCTCCCATGCAGGCGAACCCGTTGACCTTGACCAAGGGCGCCGCCGGACCTGCCGACTCCTGATCCACCGATTCGAACCCACCCATGAGCGCGAAGCCGTTCGATTCCAGGCGCACGCCCGGCGGGACGACGATCTCGACCCCACCCATGAAGGCCACGACGGTCACCTCGGTGACCGCGGCGCCGAAGATCGCTTCGCGGAAGTCGACACCGGCCCCACCCATAATGGCCAGAACGTTCAGGTGTCGCGGCGGCGTCCATTGCCCTTTGCGCTCCGCGCCACCCATCACGGCCACCATCGTTTGCGTCCGAGCCACGTCCCGCCCTTGCTGCACCATGACCGCCGGAACGCTCTCCTCCTGGACCTCCTCAGCGAGCGCCGGCAAATCGGCCAGGAGGATGTCCAGGTCCGCCTGGCTCCCGGCCGCGTACACGAGGTCCAGGCGGCGTTCTAACTCCGCGACGTCCAGGCGATCGCCGGCAAAATGGGCGGACAACACGCGCACCGTCTTCTCTCGCGCCTCGTCCAGCGCCGGAACGAGCCCGCCGCGATCGGCCGGTAGCTCCGTCATCCTACGAGCTCCACGTCAATGGATATGCCGCGTCTTGCGGCTCATGTAGTCCATGAGAATGTACTGGCCGAGCGACATCGTAGTGGTGAAGTACGCCTTTCCGCGACAGATCTCCGTCACCTTTCGAACGAATGCGACCAGGGCCGGTGTCCGCGCCAGCATGAACGTGTTGATCGCGATGCCGTCACGCCGGCACGCGTAGACCTCCCGATACGTCTCGCGCAGGATCCGTCCATCGAGGCCCATCGAGTTCTTGTAGATTCGACCGCCCGGAAGCGTAATGGCACTCGGCTTCCCGTCGGTGATCATGATGATCTGCCGCATCTCGCCACGCTCGCCTCGGAGGAGCCGGCGGGCTATGCGGAGCCCCTCGGCCGTGTTCGTGTGATACGGCCCCACCTGTGCCCGGGCGAGCGTCGAAAGAGGGATCTCCTCCGCGCTGTCATGAAACAAAACGCAGCGCAAGCTGTCTCCCGGAAACTGCGTGTGCAGCAGGTGCGAGAGCGCGAGCGCTACCCGCTTGGCCGGCGTGAAGCGGTCCTCTCCGTACAGGATCATCGAGTGGCTGCAATCGAGCATGAGAACGGTCGCGCAGCTCGACCGGTAGGTGGCCTGATGCACATGGAGATCCGGGTAGTCCACCTGTAGCGGGAAGGTCGATCCCGACCGGGCGATCGTGCTTCTCAGGGTCGCGGGCACATCCAGGTTGAGTGTGTCGCCGAATTCATAGCGCTTCGATCCGGCCTCCGCCTCGACGCCGGTGGAGAACTCCTGCGTCTCGTGCGAGCCGAGGCCAGCTTGCCCCCGAGAGCCGAGCAGATCCCGGAGCGCGCGGTAGCTCAGAAAGTCGAGCCCTTTCCGAGAGAGCTCGAACTTGATCGAGCGAGCGGCTCCTTGGCCTGCACTTCCCGAGCCGGTGACCGGCTGCGCTTCGTCCGGCGCGCGAGGAACCTGGTCGACTCGAAGATAGCCTTCTTCCACGAGCCGTTGGACGATCTCGTCCAGGAGTCGGGCGATCGAGCTCAGAGTGCCCGCGTCCGGTTCGTCCTCGCCGCGGAGAGCCGAGAGCATCTCGGGCGTCAGCTCGCCGCTCTCGATCAACGCCTTGAGGATGGCCTGCTTGAGCGCATCCAGGCTGTCCGACTCCTCGGGCTCGCCCGTGTACGGGTTCCAGCTCCAGCCGCCGAAGCCCGAATCGAGCAGAAAGTCAGACAGACGGTCCAGTAGCGCCTGGAGGTTCAGCGCATCTAGCAGGCCGCCCCGGTACTGTTCGTATGTGATCGTTCTCACGACTTTGTGCCAATCGTTCGTTCAGGTTCCAGGATTAGTAACCGGCTCGGGTATCCACTGTGCCTTCAGATCTCGCGCACGTTCCATTCAGCAAGTATAGCGGCGCCGGAAACGACTTCGCGATCGTCGTGGCCGGCGATCTGGCGGGAACCGATCCCGCCGACTTGGCCCGCATCATCTGTCCCCGCTCGAGCGGAGTGGGTGTGGATGGGCTGATCATCGTGGAGCCGGCCGGCGATCGGCGTGTGGCGGCCCGCTTCTTCAATCCGGACGGAAGCGAGTTTTCTACCTGCGGAAACGGCACTCGCTGCGTGGCACGGTTTTCCATCCGAAGAGGGCTCGTCTCCGGTGCGCCGTTGGATATTCGAACCGGCGCGGGGGAGGTTCGGGCGCAGGTCACCGAGCAGACCGTCTCTCTCGCCTACGAGATGGAGGTACGGGTGGAACGCGCCGTCGAGGTTCCGTACGGAGCCGCTTCGCGCACGGGGTGGCTGGTCCGGGTCGGCACGCCCCACCTCGTGCTTCCCGTCGAGCGGGTGCCGGAGGGCAAGATCGAAGCTCTCGCAAAGCCGATCCGCCACCTCGCGACGTTCGCTCCCTCCGGAGCGAACGTCGACCTCGTGACCGTCACGGGACCGGGCGACGTCGTGATCCGGACGTACGAGCGGGGTGTGGAAGGCGAGACGTTGGCCTGTGGAAGCGGCGCCATGGCCACCGCGGTAGCCCTTTTGGAGGCGGGCCTGTGCGGCCCCGATCTGATCCTCCACACGCGAAGTGGAGCGGCACTCGAAGTCGCTCTCTTGGATGAGATCGCTGATGTCGATCCCGAGTCCGGGCGCAGGCGAGTGCGCCTTACCGGTCCGGCACTCCGCCTGTTCGATGGCCAGTATCCGATCCAGGTCGAATAGGGCCGCCGAGGCGGTCATGCCGCTGGCGGATCGCCAGACGATGGTGGATGCGCTGCTGACCTGGTATCGGTCGGCGGAACGCGAGATCCCCTGGCGTGGCGACGGTGATCCTTACCGCGTTTGGGTCGGCGAAGTGATGGCACAGCAGACTCGAATCAGGACCGTGCTCGCCTACTACGACCGGTTTCTAGAGCGCTTCCCCACCCTCGCGGCTCTGGCGGAGGCTCAGCTGGATGACGTCCTGAAGGCCTGGGAAGGGCTGGGCTACTACGGGCGCGCGAGAAACTTCCATCGGGCCGCGCGAGAGGTGATGGCGGCGTACGGGGGACGAGTCCCGGCGGATCCCGTTGCGCTGCGGGCCCTGCCCGGTGTCGGCCCCTATACCGCGGGCGCCCTCGCCAGCTTGGCGTTCGGGCTCGACGAGCCGGCGGTCGACGGAAACGTCCGGCGCGTACTAAGTCGGCTGTTCGATCTCGATCGGCCCGGCCCCCGCGCCCTCGATGCGGTCGCCAGATCACTGATCGAAGCGCGCCCCGGCAGGGCCGCCGACCTGAATCAGACGCTGATGGATCTCGGCTCGCAAATCTGCACGCCCCGCGCTCCTGGTTGCGCCTCATGCCCGGTCGGCGGCCGGTGTCTGGCGTTCGACAGGGGCACGGTCGCCGAGCGCCCACCTGCCCGTAAGAGGCGGACGCTCCCGCACCAGAGCGTGGGGGTCGGGGTCGTGTGGCGCGGCGACCAGGTACTGATCGCCCGTCGGCCTCCGTCGGGCCTTCTCGGTGGATTGTGGGAGTTTCCAGGCGGGAAGGTGGAGGAGGGTGAGTCACCGGCTGACGCCGTGAAGCGTGAGCTACGGGAAGAGGTGGGAATACGAGTCCGAGTCGGGCGGCTCCTCGAAAGGGTCGAGCATGCCTACAGCCACTTTCGGGTCACATTGTATTTTCACGAGGCCGAGTACGTCTCCGGCCGCGCCCGACCGCATGCGGCCAGCGAGGTGCGCTGGGTCGATCCGCGATCCGTCGTCGACTACGCGTTCCCGGCCGCCAGCGCTTCCGTCGTCTCCCGGCTTCAGGCTTGAACGGAGCCTACGCCTCCAGCCCGCCGAACGGATTGCCCTCTCCTCCCGCCCGGCGCCGTCTGCGGTGCCGGGCGTACCCGGAATCGGTTCGCTCGATCTTGCGCTTCGCGTGGAGCGCTTCCAGGACGAGCTCGCAGGCCGCGGCGACCTGTTCGGGAGCTGCATCTTCCGCCACGATCCCCGAGGCCTCGACCAGCGGGAGCAGCCCGATCACCGCGGCGAAGCCGTCGACCAGGGCGCGCCCTTTGCTCATCTCGGAGATCTGGAGGACGCCGCCCGTGTCGAAGTACTCTACGATCGGCGCCGCATCCTCCTCCGCGAAGTACTCGTCGAAAGTGGCGGCACACGCTTCCGCGATCATCTCGAAGGCGATTCGCTCCGCCCCTTGCAGCTCTCCCTCGTACTCCAGTTCCAGTTTTCCCGTGATGGACGGAACGGCGGAGTAGACGTCGGCGGGCCGCACGGTAGGCCTTTCCTCGCCGAGCAGCAGGGCTCGCCGTTCGGCGGCCGAAACCGCGTTCTCGATCACCGTGATCGGCATCCGTTGGCTCACACCGGAGCGCTGGTCGACCCGCTTGTCGGCCCGCGCGGCGAAGGCAACTCGTTCGATCACCTGCTGGACGAAAACCGGAAGCACGAACTCCTGGCCGCGATCGAGCCATGCCTCCTGCTTGGTGATTTCGACCCCTGTAGCAACGTCTGTCGGGTAGTGGGTGAGCACCTCTGAGCCGACCCGATCCTTCAGCGGCGTGATGATTTTGCCGCGCGCCGTGTAGTCTTCGGGGTTGGCCGTGAACACGAGCTGCACATCCAGCGGGAGACGGACCGGGAAACCTTTGATCTGGACATCTCCCTCCTGCATGACGTTGAACAGCGCCACCTGCACCTTGCCGGCCAGATCGGGAAGCTCGTTGATCGCGAAGATTCCCCGGTTCGCTCGGGGGAGCAGTCCGAAGTGGATGTTCAGCTCGTCCGACAGGAGTCGCCCGCCCCGGGCGGCGCGGATCGGATCGAGATCACCTACGAGATCTGCGATCGTTACATCGGGCGTCGCCAGTTTCTCTACGTAGCGGCTATCACGCGGGACCCAGCGAACCGGCGTGCCGTCGCCGCGCTCCTCGACCATCGCGCGGCCGAATCGGCTGATCGGAGCGAGTGGATCGTCGTTGACCTCCGAGCCCTCGATCGCCGGAATCGCGTCGTCCAGGAGATCGACGAGCGCGCGCATGATACGGCTCTTCGCCTGCCCGCGCAGGCCGAGTAGGATGAAGTTGTGCCGAGAGAGGATCGCGTGGACGATCCCTCTGATGACCGTATCGTCGTAACCGATGATACCCGGGAAGATCGGCTCGTTGGTCGCCAGCCGGGAGCGCAGGTTCGCCCTCAGCTCGTCCTTGACGGAACGCGACCGGTACCCTGACTCTCTCAGTCCTCCCAATGTCTCCGGTCGCTTCATCTGCCCTCCGGTTGTGTTCCCGAGACTGAAGTTCTACGAACGGTCCGACGGGCCGGTCCTCCTACGCGCTCAGAGAGGCGACGATCTCTTCGTCCAGCCGGCCGCGCTCCGCCAAATGCACCAGGTGTGCCCGAATCGAGGCTTCGGCCGCGGGTTCCAGCCCGGGCGGCAGCGTCTCATACACCTGAAGGCGGATCGCTCCGATGGACATCGCACCGGCGTCGATCGCGGCCAAGATCTGGCCCTCGCGATCGAGACGATGCCGACGGTACTCCTCGAGGACCCTCTCGGCCTCTGAGATCGGCTCGCCATGGCCGGGGAGGATGCGTTTCGGCCTGAGCGCGATCAGTTTCGCCAGGCTCACCAGATAAGAGCTCATGCGACCGTCCGGATGGACGACGAGACTCGAGCCCGCGCCCAGCACGGTATCCCCGGCAAAGAGCCACTGAGCGGGGCGTAGGTAGAAGCTCAACGAGTCCGCCGAGTGACCCGGTGTTTCCACCACGTGTAGCTGGCTCGAGCTCTCGTCCACCTCCAGTCGGTCACCGCCCTGCAGCACGCGGCCATCCAGATCCAGTCGGGCCAGCGTTTCTTCCGAGGCCGCCAACCGAGCCCCGAATGCGTTGCTGGCCACCTGGGCGAGGCCGGCATGATCGGCATGAGCGTGGGTCAGGCACACATGCTCGACCGTCGCGTCGCCGACGAGCCCCGCGAGGCGCTCCATCTGGCCGGGCAGATCAGGACCAGGATCGATGAGCAGGGCACGGTGCTTCCCGATCCGGTAGCTGCGAGTGCCGTCCAGGGTCAGAGGACCGGGGTTCCCCGCCACGACCACCCCCACTCCGCCGCCAAGCTCCCGCGCCTTCATCCGCGTCGCGCTAGTCCAAATCGACGGGCGCCGGCCGGATCTGTCCGTCCACGACGACCAATTCGGCCAGAATCGGCCGGACCTCACGCTCCCGGAAGGAGGCCATAGCATCGTCCAATCGGTGGAACCGGCTCAACAGCTCCAGTGTCTTTCTCGTCGGAAAGAGCATAGGCAAGCGGCCGGCCGAGAATCGCTCCAGGGCCTCGGCCGGAGTGAGCCACGCGAAGGCCGTGTGCTCCCGAGTGAGAACGGGCTCGCCGCCCGGGTGTTCGGCCAGAAAGAACCGAGTGTCGTACCGTCGGCTCAGCTCTACAGGTGTGATCCATCGGGCAAAGTACTCGGATCCGGTTCCGTCAAGTCCGATCCCGTACCGCCGTAGCAGAGACCCGAAGCTGATCTCGCCTTTCAGGAGACCCTGCCGGTCCTCCAGCAGCCGCCCTCTCAGCTCTGCATCGAGCGACCCGGCCGCCGGCAGCAGCCCCGTTTCCTCGAACGCCTCGCGCAGCGCGGCGATCAGCGCGTGTGGCTCATCGACCGGATCGCCCTTCAGGAGCGCCACCGTTTCTGGCGCTTCGTCATCCGCATCTACGGTGCCGCCCGGAAAGACGTGAGCACCCGCCGCGAAGCGACTACTCACCGGCCTCTGTAAAAGCAGCACCTCGAATCCCGCCGCGGCCGGGCGGGCAAGACAGATAGTCGCGGCCGGACGTGGCTCGACCGGCGTCGAGCCGGGCGCGATATGGCCCCGGGCGAACTCCTGCTCCTCGATCGCCTGTTGGACCCTGTCCGCTTCGGAGAGCCCGTCGGCTACCAGTCGAGCACCTCGCCGGTTAGCCCGAGCATGACGAGCAGGGTCGCGAGGAAGACGAGAAGGAGGAACAGCGCGATCAGCGGCGTGAGGACGATCGCGGCCGCACGACCCGATGTCGTTTCGTGAGCCTCGCGTACGCCGATGACCATGAGGACGACCGACCAGACGAAGCCCACCGGCGGCCCCAGTACCGGGAAGAGGGCGAAAACGCCGGGTCCCCAGCTGTAGCAGAACACCCGAGCGGTAGTACCGATTCCCTTCCTTCGGTCCGCGAATAGCAGCACCAGCAAGTGAAGCACGAGAGAACCGATCGCGAGACCGATCATGGCGAGGAACGGCTCGAGAAAGAACTCGATCAGGGGCATCAGCGGATCATTCCAACCCAACAGGCCGACGGGGAGCACCGAGCTGCCGACGGACCTCCAGATCAAGACGAAGAACGCCGTTAGGACGGAGATGATCAAGTAGTAAAGCAACGGTCGAGCGAGCGGAGCCTCGACCGGCATGCGCCGAAAGAACGCGGCGGGCGCGAAGACGCTCTGCCGCCATGTTTGGATCAGGTTGACGGGGAACGCTGCGTCGGGGTCTTCCCACGGCGTGGTCTCAGTGCCGCCTGCCGCCGGCGGAGTGGAGGTCAGTCGGCTCCCGCAAAGGGGGCACTCCGCGCCGCCGGCGCGTACCTGAAAGCCACAGTGAGGACAGGCTGGCACGCTGGTCCCGTGTGGATCAGCGCTCGCTTGCCAGCCAGCGGTACATGCCCCGCACGTTCAGCGAGATCCACTGCTCGTAACCACCCCAATCGGAGTAGCTCTCGAGCTGGAGTCGCTCGGCGGCTTCATCCTCGCTCAAGCCCGAATCGAGCGCTCGCTGCACGGCTTGACGGAGGTCGTTGTAGTAGGCGATCTGGCGCACTATCGAATCACGGTCCCCCGGCGGACCGTGACCGAACGCGATGCTGTCGAACTCGAGAGCTGCCAGAGCCTCCAGAGCGTCGAAAAACTCTGGAAATTGGTGGCTGCCGAGATCGCGATAGCCCAGCCTGTCGTGGCTGACGAAATCGACCGCGAAGGCGAGACGCTCATCCGGAATCAGGCCGACGATCATGCTGGACGTGTGGCTGGGCCCGAGATAAAGCAGGTGGATCTCCCTGCCGCCGGGTCGCAACGTGAGACGCCCGCTGAACGTGACACTGGGCGCCGGCAGCGCCGGCGAAGCGGCCTCTAGAATCGGTGCGAGCGCGTTCTCGTGTGCCAGGATCGGCACCCTGCCGCCGTAGATCGCGCGGAGAACGGCGGCGCCCGACGCGTGGTCCGCATGGTGGTGGCTGTAGATGATGACCAGCAACGGCAGGCCGGGCGCGGCCCGGCGGATCTCCTGCGCCAGCACTCGAGCCGCTTCAGGCGAAATCGGATCGAAGGTCACCACTCCGTCATCGCTGACCACGAAAACCGTGTTGTGGGTGTTCCAGCGAAATTGGTAGATGCCCTCCCCTAAGCGGGTCGTCTCCCAATCCTGCGCCACGGCTTCGCCGCTCGGGACCAGTAGTCCTGCGGCAATCGCCGCCACGGCTGCGAAACGTGAAAGCGGCGAGCGAAGCGGCATGGTTCGTCCAGCTCCCATCAATCGAGTAGGCGAAGCGGCATGACGAGGCAGAGGTAGTTCGAGTCACCCTCGGCTGGCTCGAACGTCGCTGCTCGCTCGGGGGCCTTGAACGTCATCTTCACGTCGTCATCCGTCATGTAGCGCAGCACTTCGAGCAGATAGTTGGCGTTGAAGCCGATTTCGAGCGACTCGCCATCATAGGAGACGGCCATCTCATCCTCCGCCTCTCCGAGATCCGGCGTCTGAACCTTGAACTTCATCATGTTCGGCTCGAACTGAAGCCGGACTCGATGGGTCTGGTCGCTCGCCACGACGGCCATTCGCCGGACGGCCGAAGCCAGCCCAGCCCGATTCGCCACAGCTTCCTTGTCGTTGTCCTTCGGTATGACCTGGTCGTAATTCGGGTACGGTCCTTCGATGAGACGCGTGTAGACCGCCCGTCGATCCGATCGGAACGCCAGATGGTTTTCCGAACGAGCGACCTCGAGCTGTTCCTCTTCATCGAACAGCCTCTCAACCTGACCGAGGGCCTTCGGCGGAATGATCAGCTCGGCCTCGGGCGCTCCACCCTCATGCAGCTCCTGGCTCATCATCGCGAGCCGGTGACCGTTCGTGGCGACCATCGTTGTCGACTCTGGGCGTAGCTGCCAGAGCACGCCGTTCAGAATCGGCCGGCTCTCTTCAGTCGATGCAGCGAACGCGGTGTGGGAGATCAGCTCCTGGAGCGCCGCTGCCGACATCTTCCACGATTCGGAAAAATCGACTTCGGGGAAGCTCGGAAACTCCCCTTCGGGCAACCCGTACAGACGAAAACGACTTCGCCCGCACTCGATCTCGATCTGATCCTGGTCGGCCGTGAGGTGGACTGGTGCGTCTTCGAGTTCGCGGGTTATCTCCGAGAACTTCTTGGCCGGCACGGTAACGGCGCCATCCGACTCGACCTCTGCGTCTATACTCACCTTCACGGAGATATCGAGATCGGTCCCGCACAGCTCCACGCTCTCGCCCTCCGCCCTCAGAAGTATGTTCGACAGAACGGGCAATGTGGTGCGCGCGGGAATCGTCGCCGATACGGCTCCCAGTCCCTTCTGGAGTTTCTCGCGCGTGATGGACAGCTTCATGAAGTGACCTCGCGGTTCGGGGCTGAAGCGCGGAAAAGTCTTCTACCCTCTCTTTTAGAGATACTCTTTAGTAGCCGTAGTAGGGCCTGTTGGAAAGTGGAAAAAGGGAACGCTGCCGACCCGATTTCCGTGAGGGAAAGGGTGGGACAGCTCGCGGCCGGTTGTCGAATCATCGGGAAACCCGGTGAAGAGAGCGCAGACGGTTCCACAACCCTCGGGAAAAGCGACGCTGGCTCCACAGTGACTCCCCGGGTGTCCACGCCGCAACGAACAATGGCGGATCAGTTGGCAATCATCTGTTGGAGCTTGCGGACCTGCGACCGGAAGGTGGGATCCCCGGCCATCTCGGCTTCGACCTTGTTGACAGAGTGAATGACTGTCGAATGGTCACGTCCGCCGAAGAGAGATCCGATGTCCGTGTACGGCAGATCGAGGGTGGTCTTGATCAGGTACATCGCGACCTGTCGCGGTACGACAAGCGTCCGCGTCCTGCGCTTCGACTTCATGTCGTCGACGGTGACGTTCCACAGCTCAGCGGTCTGTTCGACAATCTGCTGCGGCGTAGCACGAACCCGGTCCGGACCGGTAGACTCGGGCTCGGATCCGAGAGCCTCACGGGCGAGATCGAGGCTGATCTCCCGCCGCGTCAGCGAGCTGAAGGCGAGCAGCTTGATGACGGCGCCCTCGAGCTGGCGGACCGAGTTCTTACGCATCCGCGCGATGTATTCAATGACCTCCTCATCGAGGTAAAGGCCGTCCTCCTCCGCCTTCTTCTGGAGGATCGCTACACGCGTCTCGAAGTCGGGCGGCTTGATGTCCGTGACGAGACCCCACTCGAAGCGTGATACGAGCCGCTCCTGAAGGCCGGGGATCTCGGCCGGTGGCCGGTCGGAGGTGATGATGATCTGCTTCTGGGCGTCGTACAGCGTGTTGAACGTGTGGAAGAATTCCTCCTGCGTGCCTTCCTTGTTACCGAGAAAGTGGACGTCGTCCACCAGCAGGACGTCGACCTGACGGTATCGCTGGCGGAAGAGGGCTGTCCGACCGCTCTGGATCGCCGCGATCATCTCGTTCATGAACTGTTCCGACGGTGTGTAGACGACGCGGCGGTCCGGCAGCCGTTCCAGGATCGCATGACCGATGGCGTGCATCAGGTGCGTCTTCCCGAGGCCGGTGTCGCCGTAGATGAAGAGCGGGTTGTAGGCAGTTGCCGGCGCGTCAGCGACTCGCCGGCAGGCGGCGGTCGCCAGCTGGTTGTGCCCACCTATGACGAACCGATCGAACGTGTAGCGGTCGTTCAGGCCTACGGCGGCCGGCTGCGGCAGGACGCCGATGACGTCGGGCACCACGGACTCCTCGTCCGCCAACCGCTTCTGCCCGAGCTCCGGAAACTCAAGTCTCTCGTCCTGGCCATGATGCTCGAAGCGGACCTGCAGCGGCCGCCCGATCTCTCGCTCGGCGAGCTCGCGCAGCAGCTCCCCGTACTTATCCTCGATCCACTCGACCGCGAACTTGGTTGGCGCCCCGACGACCAGAGTCTCGTCCGTGAGGGCGATCGCCTCCGTCGACGCGAGCCAGGTAGCGAACGTCTGCTCCGGAAGCACCTCTTGGGAGGCTTGTGCGATGCGAGACCAGACCTGGGTGGCGGTTAGTTCCATCGATGTCGTTTTGTCGCCTACTGGGAAGGCTCGGGGCCGGTCTGCAATGAGTCCGGGCCGACACCCGGGGCCGCTGAACGTAGATGGAGTTTTCCACACTGTCAACGGCCGCCCGGCGGTCGGATGAAGCGCCACAGGTTGTTTGACACTCCGGAGGCCCGAATCTAGACTTGAGCGCTTTGTTATTGGGGGGAACACGTCTCCGAGCAGCGGTTATACGGTGCCGCAGTCCGCTGAGCCATTTGGTCCGGCCGCGATGCGAGCAACCGTTCAAATCAACGTAGAGTGCCATGCAGCCGACCTACAGAAATCCGAGTAACCGAAAGCGCCGGAAGGACCACGGCTTCCGAGCGCGGATGAAGAGCAAGGCCGGCCGCCGCGTTCTGGCACGTCGCCGGAAGAAGGGCCGCAAGCGCCTGACGGTTAGCAGCGAATTCCGCCGCAAGCGGCGTAGTCGCTGACCCTCGCTCGCTCACGGCGCTCTATCTTGCGCCGCTTCACATGAAGGACGAGAGCTTCCCGCGTGCCGCCCGCCTCCGTTCCAGCCGTGACATTCGCCGGCTCTTACGAACGGGCAAACGGTGTGGTGTCGGGTGTATGGACATGTTCGTCGGGCCCGCAACAAAGGGACGGCCCCGGCTGGGCGTGATCGTTCCGCGCTACGGACGATCTGCGGTCGAGCGGAACCGCCTCCGGCGGAGGTTGAAGGAGATCGCGCGCCGGGACTGGCTTCCGACGGCGCGAATGGGAGGAAGAGAGTTCGACGTGCTCGTGCGGGTTCGGGAAGAGGCGTACGATCGGACGTTCCGCGAGATACGCTCGCTCGTCTTGGATGCAACGGAGCGGCGATGCAGCGGGTGATAATCGGCGTAATCAGAGCCTACCAGGTGACGATATCGCCCATCCTGCCGGCGTCCTGTCGCTTTACGCCGTCCTGCTCCCAGTACGCACTCGAGGCCGTGACGCGCCATGGCGCGGCGCGTGGAGGGTGGTTGGCCGTGCGGCGGCTGCTGCGATGTCATCCGTTCGGAGGCTGCGGTCTCGATCCGGTGCCGGGCGCCGATGAGCTGGAAACCGGCGAGCGGCACGCGTTGTCCGTGCCGCCCGAGGGAAGAAGTTGATGGAGCAGCAACGCCTGCTGATCGCGATCGGCCTCATGCTGGGCGTGATAGTACTGACCAATATCCTGTTTCCCCCTGTTCGTCCGCAGGAAACGCTCGGCGGCGCCGACAGCGCCGCGGTCGCGCCACTGGGCAGGCCAGACAGAGACACTGCCCGGGATTCTGCAGCACGCGCCGGGCAGGACGACCCGGAGCGGGCGGTTCCTGAGGCCTTCAGGGAAGAACTTCCCGAAGACCCGCCGACGGTGGATGGCGAGGTTGCGGCGCAGCCCGTCGGTGAGCGGCCAGGCGACACGATACGCGTCACCACTCCGCTGTATCGGCTTTCGTTCCTCACCCGCGGTGCCTCGCTCGTCTCGGCCGAACTGCCGGTCTACCGATCGTATGCCGAGACGGATGAGGTCGGAAGGACGGCCGAGCTGGTGCGGGCGGGTGATCGACTTTTCGGCTACCGCGTAGCGGCGGGCACTGACACGCTGGATTTGTCCGATAGACCTTTCGAAGCCAGTGCGAGCGAGCTGTCGCTGACGGATACCTCTTCGACGGATTCGCTCACTTTCCGTCACGTGGTGGGCAGCGGAGAGCAGGGGCCGGTGGTGTTCCGGGTCACTTATCACTTCGATGCGACGCAATACCAGGTAAGGGTGCGCGGTGAGTTCGAGGGGATCGGCGCCCGCGGCTTCACGTTGAGTACCTCGCTGGGGGAAGGGCTCCGAACCAACGAAGCGAACTCGAAGGAAGATCTCGGTCAACTTGCCTTCGTCACGCGTGGCCGCCACGGCATTCAGAGTCAGAAGATCTCTTCCGTGGACGAGGGCGTTACCGAAGCTGCAGCGGGCGGGCCGTTCGACTGGGTGGCCGTCAAGAACAAGTACTTCGTGCTCGCCTATCTGGCATCGGAGACGAGCTCCGGCTTCGGCGGTCTCCTCGTGCACGGCCTTCCGGAGCCCGAAGCTGCGCGAATCACGGCTGCATTGCCGGTTCCCGCCGGTTCCCCCGGATTCGCGTTCGACGCGTATCTCGGGCCGCAGGACTACGGCCGGCTCAAGGCGATCGGCGAGGGACTGCAGAACGTCAATCCGGTCGGCTGGCGCTGGTTGCAGCCGGTAATCCGTCCGCTGGTCGCGATCGTGATGGCGATCCTTACCTGGATGCACGAAGCGTTGAGCCTGGCCTGGGGCTGGGTGCTGATCCTCTTCGGCGTCCTCATGCGGATCGTGCTCTTTCCGCTGTATCAAAAATCGATGCGCGCGCAGATGGCGCAGATGCGCGTGCAGCCTCTGATGCAGGACATCCGGACGAAGCACAAGGATGATCCGCAGAAGATGCAGCAGGAGATGATGCGCCTGTACAAGGAACACAACGTCAATCCGCTGGCGGGCTGCCTGCCGATGCTGCTTCCCTTCCCCATCCTGATCACTCTGTTCTTCGTGTTCCAAAACACGATCGAGTTCCGGGGGGTGCCGTTTCTGTGGCTGCCGGACCTCTCCCTGAAAGATCCCCTCTACATGGTGCCGCTCCTCATGGGTGGATCGATGTTCTTGCTGACGTGGATCGGCCAGCGAGGGATGGAGAGTACAGCGCAAACCAAGATGCTCGGCTGGGGGATGCCGGTTCTCTTCACCTTTCTGTTCGCCAACTTCCCCTCGGGGCTGAACCTGTACTACGCCACGAGCAACATCGCCTCACTCCCGCAGCAGCTGTACATCGCACGGGAGCGACAGAAGGCGCGGCCCGCGGCCACCCAGGAAGATGAGTCGAAGGACGACGCGAACGGTTCCGGGCCTCCGGGCGATGAGTCCCGGCGCAAGGCGACGTCCAAACGAAGAACGTCCCAGAGCAAGAAGAAGGCGGGCAAGAAGAGGTCAGCGGGGCGGGCCTCCACGAAGCGCTAGCCCCGCGGGCGCCGGCGCGCTGAACCGACGTGCCGGGGACAGAAGATGAACGAGCAACACCGGCCACTTCCGAACGACACCATTGCCGCGATCTCGACCGCTCCGGGCCGGGCGGGGATCGCGGTCCTGCGCGTCTCCGGGCCCGACGCCGAATCGATTGCAGAGCGCCTTGGCGTCCGAGGCTTGGAGCCCCGCCACGCCTTGCTCGCCCCCGTGCACCACCCGGAAGACGGGAGGCTGCTAGACCGCGCCCTCGTCACGCTGCACCAGGGACCCGGCTCGTACACCGGTGAAGATGTCCTCGAGATCAGCGGCCACGGCGGCTTTCTCGGACCTCAGCTGCTTCTAGACGCAGCCTGTGCGGCCGGGGCGCGGCTCGCGGATCCAGGAGAGTTTACCCGCCGCGCGTTTCTGAACGGAAGAATCGATCTGGTGCAGGCCGAGGCCACGCTGGATCTGATCGACGCTCGTTCGCCGGCAGCGCATGATGCCGCTCTCTTTCAGCTGGAGCGCGGCCTGTCGAGGCGAATCGACGAACTACGTACCGGTGTGGTTGAACTCCAAGCGATGTTGGCCTACGACATCGACTTTCCGGAGGAGGACGACGGGCCGATACCGGTCGCGCGCATAGAGGAGGCGGGAAAGGTGATCGTCGAGGCGCTGGCGGGCCTCCTCGAGCACGCTGCGGAGGGCGAGTTGGTGCGGGAAGGCGCTCTCACTGTGATCGCGGGGCGTCCGAACGCTGGAAAATCAAGTCTGTTCAACCACCTCCTCGGCCAGGAGCGCGCGATCGTCACCGAGCTGCCGGGAACGACGCGCGATGCGATCGAAGCGCTGATCAGCGTCGAAGGCTACCCGTTTCGGCTCGTGGACACCGCTGGTCTACACGGAAGCCCCGGCCGAGTAGAGGGGTTGGGCATCGAGGTAGCCGAACGCTACCTGGGCAAAGCGGACCTCGTGCTGTTCTGTGTGGAAGCGGGCCGACCTCTGGAGGAGGAGGAATCGGCTTTCCTCGACAGGTGGAAGGCGGCTGACTCCCCGGCGGCCTCTCCATCGGCGCCCGCAGTCGTCGTGGTCCGTACGAAAGCCGATTTGTCGCCGAACAGCGCGGACGGTCTCCACGTCTCCGCCACCAACGGGACCGGGATCGACATGCTACGTCGGGCGATGCTCGAGGGAGTGTATGCGGGAGTTCTGCGATCGGGCGAGATGCCATTTGTCACGCGGCAACGGCAGCGCCGCACGCTAAGGAACGCACAACAACACATGCAACTCTTTGTAACAGCGATAGATACAGGATTGTCCTCAGAGGTTGCCTCAACCCATCTGTTGGACGCTCAGCAGGCTCTCGAAGAGCTGATCGGGGCCGTCGACACCGAAGAGGTGCTGGATCTCGTCTTTGCGTCTTTTTGTGTAGGCAAGTGAGCGTTCGGTAGCGGGTCCCAGATATCGCCGCAGAGGCGTGCTGAAAACAGCGCTTTACGTCAGTGCAAAGTGAGACGTACCGTTAGGCGGCTCGCTGACAGCGAACGCAGACGTAGGTCTTGCGGCCTCGCAGCTTGATGCTGGTCAGGACCGTGCTGCAGCGTGGACACGGCTCGCCGTTCGCACGGTGGTTGATCAGCCACCCGGGGTCGGCGTGCGCTGCCTGCCAATGGAGAGTGGCGCGCCGCAGGACGCGCCTGAGGTAGAGGTGGACCCGTTCGAGCTGGTGCTGAGTCATCTGGCCAACCCGGAGATCGGGACGGTAGCCCGCCTGGAAGCAGATTTCGTCCGCGTATTCGTTTCCGATTCCCGCGATCGCCGCGGGGTGCATGAGAAATCCCTTCAACGTGGTTCGCGGGTGATCGGCCGCTAGCTGGACGAACGTGTCGACTGTGAGGTCATCGCTCAGAGGGTCGATGCCGAGGCTCTCGGGCCCGCCCAGTGCGGAGAGATCCGCTCCTTTAACGAGCCGGACGTTGTCGCCACCGCCCGGTGAATCGAACCGGAGCTCGCGACCGGCCGCGAACTGGAGCCTGATCTGACTGCTGTCGTCGGGCGGTACGGTTTGGGATTCGAGATAGATGCGTCCGTCGTCGCCCATCTCGAAGATCAGGCAGTACTCGGAGCGGAAGCGCAGAACGATGTTCTTGCCGTGCCTCTCGATGGCGTCGATCGCGTGGGACTCCAGCTTCTCGTGCGCCAAGGCGGGATCCACATCGACCGAGTCGGTCTGATCGATGAGTACCGCCGAGATGGTCTTGCCGGTCGCGTAGCCGGAAAACCCCTCGATCATGCGCTCGACGTCGGGGAGCTCTAGCACCACATCACCTCCGAAGCCCAAGGGAAGTCCGTCCCGTCAAGAAAGAGACGAAGAGGGTACACCGATTTTGCTCGAAAGTGCCGAGCGGTGTCGGTCTTCTGGACTAGAGAACGATGTGAAAGCCGGAGGGAAGGGGGCTCGCGCCGCGAACCTCCTCTACAGACTCGACTTCAGCGTGGCGAGGGCCGGTGTGAACCAGGTCGAGAAACTCGGCCAGCGAGTCCCTGGCGCCCGCGACATGCACCTCGACGGAGCCGTCGGGCCGATTGCGGACCGTACCGCGCAACTCGAGTCGACCGGCCAGCTCCTTGACCCACCAGCGAAACGCGACTCCCTGAACGCGGCCCCGGAGGATGAGACCAACTGACTCTTCCGCTGCGGCGTCTTCCGGTTGACTTGGTCGCATCAGGCGGCCGGAGATATCATAGGTTTTCCTCGAGCTCGAAGAGTAACCGGCATGAGCGAATGAACGCGAGATACCAGGTGATCGTGATCGGCGGAGGCCATGCGGGCTGCGAGGCTGCAAACGCCGCCGCTCGCCTGGGTGCGCGAACCCTCCTGGTCACAGGATTCCTGAGCCGGGTCGGCCAAATGTCGTGCAATCCTGCGATCGGCGGAATTGCGAAGGGCACCGTGGCGCGCGAGGTGGACGCACTGGGTGGCCTGATGGGCCGTGCGACGGACCGTTCGACGCTGCATTTCCGGATGCTGAATCGTTCCAAGGGACCGGCAGTCTGGGCTCCACGCGCCCAGTGCGATCGGGGGCTCTATCCGAGGGAGATCCGCCGGATGCTGGAGGAGTGCCAGGATTGCGATCTCTACCAGGGGATGGTGGCTGCGCTCATCCTCGAAGGTGACCGTGTCGCGGGCGTACGGTGCGCCGACGGGAGCGAGTTCGAAACCGGGAGAGTCGTGCTCACCGCCGGAACGTTCCTTCGGGGGAGCATCAGGATGGGCGTGGACAGATCGATTCCGGCGGGCCGAGCGGGCGATCCGCCCGCCACGGAGCTTGCCCATCAGCTGCTGGGCCTCGGTCTGGAGGTTGCCAGGTTCAAGACAGGCACGCCGCCCCGCGTCGACGGCCGAACGGTGGATTTCACGAAGCTCCAGCGGCAAGAGAGCGAGTTGGGCGGCCAGCGCTTCTCTCATTGGGAACGTGGCGGCGGCCTCGAGCGCTCTCCCTGCTGGATCACGGAGGCCGGGCCGGAGGTCACTGAGGTAGTCGAGGCCTGCCTGGGAGAGTCGGCGATGTATGGGGGAGCGATCGCCTCCCGTGGGCCACGATACTGTCCATCGATCGAGGACAAGGTTCACAAGTTCCCCGACGCTGTGGGTCATCAGGTGTTCCTTGAGCCCGAGGGCCTCGAAACCCGTGAGCTGTACGTAAACGGGCTGTCGACCTCGTTGCCGCCGGACGTGCAACGCCGCTTCCTCGCCCTGGTTCCGGGTTTGGAGCAGGCGCGAATGACGCAGCCGGGATACGCGATCGAATACGACTACTTTCCCCCGCAGCAGCTGGAATCCACCCTGGAGCTGAGGGCCCTTCGCGGCCTGCATTTCGCCGGACAGATCAACGGCACGACCGGGTACGAGGAGGCTGCGGGGCAGGGGGTCGTGGCCGGGATCAACGCCGGTTTGGCGGCCCTCGAGCGAGAGCCATGGGTCCCGGCACGCGACCAGGCCTATATCGGCGTCCTGATCGACGATCTCGTGACGAAGGGTGTCGATGAACCCTACCGTCTCTTCACCTCCAGAGCCGAGTTTCGCCTCACCCTGAGACAAGACAACTGCCTGGAGCGCCTCGGGCCACAGGCGCTGAGCTTGGGGCTTCTCAGCGAGGAGGAACGAGTGCTCCTGAGCCGATTCTTGGAGGACGTTGAGGAGGCTCGAGGGTGGATTGGAGCTGTCAGCGTCAGGCCGGAAGATGTCAACGAGCATCTGACCGAGCGCGGCACGACGCCGCTCGATCAACCGCAGAGGCTTCGACAACTGCTTCGGCGGCCGCAGATCGGTCTGGAGGCCTTGGTGCAAGCGCCGGGATTGCCAGAGGACCCCGGCTTCGACCCGGATGTTCTTACGCTGATCGAGATGGAGGTCAAGTACGAAGGCTATCTGGATCGGGAGCGGGAACGCGTGTCGGCGTTGCGCCGGCGCGAGACCCAGACGTTACCCGGCGAGGCGCCATATGAGGAGATGGAAACGCTATCCAAGGAGGCGCGACAGAAGCTGCAGCGCGTCCGGCCACGAACTCTGGGCCAGGCAGCCAGGATTCCCGGAATATCGCCCGCCGATCTGCAGAACCTGATCGTCGAGCTGAAGAAGCGAGAGACGATCGGAGCTCGGGCCGACGAATAAACGTCTGTTTCACGTGAAACAGGTATCTGGGGCACCAATCGGAGTTGAGCGCACCACTCCTCAGTTGCGTCGGGATACCAGGTGCGAGGCTCTAACAGAATAACCGGCAGAGTATTACCGGCTTTTCCACACCCGTGGAAGGATGTGTTTCACGTGAAACCGGCCCGCCTTGGCGGAGCCACCTGCAACGGCATATATTGGCCCGTGTCCCGAACTTCCGCCTCAGCGCACAGCGGCTTTACGATTACTGATATCAAGCACGCTCGACACCGCGCTCCGGTCCGCACGTCGACCTCCCGGGAGAGTTGATGGGCCGCGTCGTTTCGATCGCGAACCAGAAGGGTGGGGTCGGTAAAACGACGACCGCCATAAACCTCGGCGCTTCGTTGGCGATCGCCGAGCGACGAACGCTGGTGCTCGACAGCGATCCACAAGGGAACGCGACGAGCGGCTTCGGAATCCGCAAGGATGGGAGCCGCCTCTCCGTCTATGAGTGCATAGTCGAGGGCAGACCGCTCAAAGACGCCATCCATCACGAAGTTCACTTTCCGTTCCTGGATGTCGCCCCGGCGAGCCGCGATTTGTCGGGGGCGGAGGTCGAGCTCGTCGACAGGCCCAACCGGAACCGCCTTTTGCGGCGTGCGCTCGAGGCGGTTCGGGGCTCCTACGATTACGTCCTGATCGATTCGCCTCCCTCCCTGGGAGTCCTGACCATCAATGCGCTGACGGCCGCCGACTCCGTCATCATCCCGATCCAGTGCGAGTTCTACGCCCTCGAGGGGCTCAGCCAGCTCTTGAACACCGTCAGGCTGGTACAGCGTAACATCAATCAGGATTTACAGATCGAAGGAGTTCTTCTCACGATGTACGACTCGCGTCTCAACCTCTCGAAGCAGGTAGCTGCGGAGGCGCGTGAGTACTTCGGCCGGAAAGTCTTCGATACGATGATCCCGAGAAACATCCGGCTCGCAGAGGCGCCGAGCTTCGGAAAGCCGATTGCCCTGTACGACGTGCTGTCAACCGGTGCGCGCGGTTACCTGAGTCTGGCAAACGAACTGATCGAGCGGGACGAACCGAAGAGGAAGGTTGGCTAAGGCCGATACGCGCCTCGGAAGAGGCCTGGGCTCACTCCTGGGGGAGAATCTCGACCTCGTGGACGGTGCGGAGTTCGAGATTCCGCTTGGGGACCTCCGACCGAACCCGTATCAGCCACGAGAGCCGGTGGAGGATGCCTCACTGACCGAGCTGGTGGCATCCATTCGCGAACACGGTCTGCTTCAACCGATCGTGGTAAGGAGCCGGGACGCCGGTTGGGAGATCGTGGCTGGCGAACGGCGATGGCGCGCCCTCGGGAGGCTGAAGTGGAAGACGGCCCCCGTCGTTGTGCGAGATCTGTCGGATGAGCAGATGCTCCTGGTGGCGCTCGTCGAGAACCTCCAGCGTGAGGATCTCTCCCCTTTGGAAGAAGCAAGAAGCTACCAGCAGCTCGCCGATGACTTCGGTCTCACACAGGGAGACATCGCCAAACGGGTCGGGAAAGACCGGTCCACGGTCTCGAATGCGCTGCGGCTGCTAACGCTGCCGTCCGAAGTACAATCACTCGTGCACGCAGGTGAGCTGAGCGCTGGGCATGCCCGCGCGATCCTGGGCGTGCGCGGTGAGGTACCCCGCAACGCGCTGGCAGGCGAAGTGGTGGCGCGCGGTCTCTCGGTTCGCCAGACGGAGGACCGCGTCCGCAAGCTCCGCGACAACGGTGGGCAGAAGACGAAGAAAAAGAAGCGTTCCGAGGACACATGGTCGGATCCTTACATTCGCCGGGCCCAGCAGGCCCTGGAACGGGCGCTTGGAACTGAAGTGAGCGTCAAGCTCCGTCGTAACGCGGGGGGCGAGATCCGCGTGGTGTTCCACGACGCGGAGGACCTCGATCGGCTGCTCGGCATCCTGGCCGGGCGGTCCGCGTCAGAGCTGTAGAGCCGTGTCCAAGGTCGGAGGCCGCGCCTGGACCCTCGTCTTCGTACGCGGCAGTGACACCGAAACGCATTCCGTGCGACTGCGAGCCAGGACCTGGCTGACCGGCGGTCTTGTTGTCGTCGTCCTCGTACTGACGGCAGGCGGGGGCCTGGGGGTCCTCTGGCAGCAAACGCGCGAATCGACGCGCACGACCGAGTTGACGTCCGACGTGGCGCGACTGTCGCTCGAGCGCACCCAGATGGTGGAGTTGGCCACCCGGCTCGAGCGGATGGAGGTGGACTATCGCCGTCTACAGAAGGCGCTCGGCCAGAGCGCCTCGGGTGAGGAGGGAGGCATCTGGTTGCCGCCGCTCGAGCCAAGTCTCGGAGATCCGGGTGTCGGTGCGGCGGGCCGCACGTTGTACTGGCCGCTGGCACAGCGCGGCTACATCACCCGATCGCACCGGCGAGATGCCGACGAGTCGCACATGGGTCTCGACATCGCGGTGCCAGCGGGCTCCTACGTCAGAGCGAGTGCAGGAGGTCTCGTAGCGGACGTGGGCTCGGATACGACATACGGTCGTTTCGTGCGGCTCGAGCATGCCGATGGCCTGTCGACGTTGTATGGTCACAACGCATGGACGTTCGTTTCGGCGGGCGATTCGGTCGACGCGCTGGAGGTGATCGCGCTCTCCGGCAGCACAGGGCAGTCGACCGGTCCGCATCTGCACTTCGAGACGCGTCGGGAGGGGCAGCGGATCGATCCGTTGGAGCTGCTGGGTCCGTAGAGCTCTAGAAAAAGGCGTCGGTCGTTGGTCATGGCCCGGCCGAGCGGCCGGGCCATCGACGCTCCGGCCGGGATGGATGTCGGTCGGTACGCGCCGCGAAAGCAACTGCGTAGGAGATGAACAATGGCGAAGGAGAGCAGGACAGAGAGTCGAGACCTCAGCGACGTCGTCTCGATCATCGGCCCAGGCATGCAGGTGGTCGGTGACTGCACAAGCGACGGCGTAGTGCGCATCGAGGGAAGGGTGGAAGGCCTCATCCGAGCGGCCAAATCGGTCGTGGTGGGGAAAGAGGGGATGGTGAACGGCGACGTCGAGACCCAGGATCTCATCGTGGCCGGCCGAGTCACCGGTACGATAACCGCCCAAAGTCGCGTCGAGCTCCAGGCCTCCTGCCACGTCGAAGGGGATATCCGAAGCCGGAGAGTGAAGCTCGAAGAAGGCGGTCGAGTGGACGGCCGATTGCACATGGGAATGGATTCCGCAAAGGAGGTCCGTCCACCCGCCGCGCAGCCACAGTTGAAAGCGACGGGTGCGCCTCCGTCCAAGCCCGCCCCGCATGGCCTACAAAAGGCCTCAGGCTCCGACTCCTGAACCGGCGTCTTTTCTCGGTTGGCATGATCGGGCGGGTCGGACGGCCCCGGCCGATCTGAGCGATGCCGTGACCGAAGCACTTCTCTTCGTTGCCGGGCTTCTGGCCATTACCTTCGGCGCCGATTGGCTCGTAACCGGCTCCTCGCGCGTCGCTGCCCGACTGGGCGTGAGTCCGCTGGTGGTCGGTCTCACCGTGGTGGCATTCGGCACTTCCGCTCCGGAGCTCTTCGTCAGCGGGCTGGCCGCGCTCCGAGGGCAAGCAGGGCTCGCGGTCGGGAACGTAATGGGCTCGACCGTAGCGAACGTGGGCCTGATCGCCGGGCTTGGAGCTCTGATCAGGCCAATCGAAGTCAAGCGCCGATTGCTGGTTCGGGAGAGCCCCCTCCTGATCCTGGTGCTGCTGATCGTGATGCTTCTCTCGTGGAACGACGCTCTGGGAAGGCTCGACGGCCTGGCTCTCTTAGCGGGCTTCGTGATCTATCTCGGGGTCATGCTGCACATGGAGGGAACGGGCGTTTTCACGGGCGGCCACATTCCCGAGTGGGTTAAAACGGATGCGGCGGCTGGTTCGAGGGAGAGCGCGAGCGAGGCGCCGCCGGAGTCCACTC
>JBDHGL010000032.1:0-25406 GCA_039589875.1 Gemmatimonadota bacterium | reverse complement strand
CGGGATATCTCGGATGCCCGAAGCAGGCGGCCCGGCCGGTAATGCTCACCGTCCTTTTCGAGCTTCACGAGATACGGGCTGTCCGTGTATTTCTTGACGTAGTCGATGAAGTAGGGGGTCTGCTTCTCGTGGTGGAACTCCTTCAGGATGACGTGAGTCGTGGCCATCCAGAAAGCACCGTCGCTCCCCGCGTGGAGGGGCACCCACTGGTCGGCGTACTTGCAGACCTGGCTGAAGTCGGGCGAGAAGACCACCGCCTTCGTGCCGTTGTGACGTGACTCGGCAAAGAAATGACAGTCGGGCGTCCGCGTCATGTTGAGACACGCCCCCATGTCCGCGATCATCTTCGCGTTGTACCAGTCGGCGCTCTCGCAGACGTCGGTCTGCTCCCCCCAGATCTCGGGGAAGGCCGTAGGAAGATCGCAGTACCAGTCGTAGAAGCTGAGGTTGACGCCGCCGAAAAGCTGAAGGAAGCGGCCGCCAGCCGCATAGCTGAGCATGGACATGGCGGGGATCGGGCTGAAGCCGATCACCCGGTCGGGGCCGTATTCCTCGGCGGTACTGATGTTGGCGACGGCCATGAGCTCCATGACCTCGTCCCAACTCGCTCTCCGGAAGCCGCCCTTGCCGCGCGCCTGCTGATAACTCCTCCTGGCGGCGTCATCCGCCTGCAAGGCTTTCCACGCCTTCATGGAGTCGCCCGTCTCGCGCTTCTTGGCGCGGTAAGCATCGAGCAGCGCGCTTCTGATCAACGGGTACTTGATTCGCAGCGGGCTGTAGAGGTACCACGAGTAGGAGATTCCACGCTGGCATCCCCGGGGCTCGTAGGGAGGTAGGGAGTCTTCCAGCAACGGGTAGTCGAGCTGCTGTGTCTCCCAGGTGACGATCCCATCCTTCACATGGATCTGCCAGGAGCACCCGCCCGTGCAGTTCACGCCGTGCGTGCTGCGTACGACGCGATCGTGCTGGAAGCGGTTGCGGTAGAACTCTTCCCATTGCCGAGTCTGTGGCGAGATGATGTCCTTGATCCAGCCCATGTTTCCTTCTCAGTCCCCTGCCGGGAGTGGATTCATGTGGACTTGAGCTGCCTATCGAAGATCGCCTTGTTCACGGATCCCTTGCTGCGCCCGCGCCAGGCAAGTGTGTACATGAGCAGGAGGAACGCCGTGCCCGCGAGCCCGGCGAAGAACAGCTTGATGGTGTAGTCCCGCGGCTGATACAACGCCTGGTCCCTGTCAGCCCGTTGTAGAAAGCCGACGAGAGCAGTGATCTCCTCCTCGGTAAGCGGCCCGGTCAGGTAGGCCCGCCTCATCACCGGGTATGGGGGCCGTCGGAGGATCGCCGTCACCCCGCGGGCGCTCAGCCGCGAGATTACCGTCGTGAGCTCGGGACCGAGTATGCCGCCACCGATGACGGCGTCGTTCCTCACCTCGTGGCACGCGTTGCAGGCCGGCCCGCTGCTCGCCAGCCGCGTCGTTCCCTGGAATAGTTCCTGCCCCAGGAGGATCTGCTCCTCGGTGGCCTCCGGGACATCCGCCACACCGACCGAGACGACTCCGCTGGAGGCAGCCGTTCGTGTGTATTCGATGATCGCGAGGATCTCGTCTTCGGCGAGCGGTTGGTCTGGCATGACGAGGTTGAATTCCTCGAAGATCGCCACAGCGTCGGGATCTCCGGCCTTCACGAGCTCCTGGGAGTGCTGGACGAAGCTGATGATCCACTCCTCGCTCCGGCGCTCGGCCACGCCCTTGAGATCGGGGCCCACGAGCACACCGCCGCCGATCGTGTGGCACATGGCGCACAACTCTTGGAACGTCTGCTGGCCTCGAGTCGCCGGATCCTGGACTGCCGCGGTCGGATCCTGGACTGCCGCCGCGAGATCCGGCGGCAACGCCACCGACGCCAAGGCAAGGCAACATGCCACCGTGTGACGTCGAGTGACCGCGAGCACTCTCGTGAGCTTCAGCATCGGTCTACCTGCCCTCTCAGGTCACTTCCCAGGGGATCGAGCAGTCGACGCGCCTGCATGATCGCCAAGCAGCGCCCGCTTCTCTGCCAAACCAGCCGACAGGCCGGCGAGAGTGGTGTCTTGCAGATACGTTTTGATCGCCGTGCGTAGCGGCTTATACGTGTCGTGTAGCGGACAGGGAGCGTCGTCCGAGCAGGGGCTGAGGCCCACGGCACAACGCTCAAGGTCTTTGTGGCCGTCGATCGCCTCTTTGATCTCGAGGAGTGAGATCTCGACCGGTTCGTGGGCCAGGGAGTATCCACCGCTCGGTCCCCGGGCAGACCTCAACATCCCCGTATGGACGAGGTCTTTCAGGATCTTGCCAAGGAAGGCACGTGGGATCTCCTGCGCCGCAGCGATCTCTGACAGCATCGTCAGTTCGCCCCTCGGCTGCTGCGCCAGGTATGTCAACGCCCGGATCGCGTACTCGCAGGTGTTCGAATAGAGAATCCGAGCTCCCCCTGTATTAAGAGAGTTTCAGATCTTTTTATCTTAATTAGGCGTGCAGCGTCCGACAATACCCTTGACTTGGTGGCTCCCACAGGTCCATCTGGTCCTGACGGAGCAGGCTCGTGGCGCCCACACTTCCACATGGGGATACGGATGAACGCACTGCCGAAGCCGCCAGAGACATTCACGACCTTCGTAGAGCGTTATCCCGAACTGGGCGAAGCCTGGGAGCTCATGGCGACAGGTGGGAGGCAGGGCCCGTTGGAC
Organism: Gemmatimonadota bacterium; assembly: GCA_039589875.1. Classification (GTDB taxonomy): domain Bacteria; phylum Gemmatimonadota; class Gemmatimonadetes; order Palauibacterales; family Palauibacteraceae. The sequence goes on along the minus strand of JBDHGL010000032.1, from coordinate 22,681 downwards.
GAGGCTACCGCTCGTCTTATTAAGCTGGGAATCGCCATCGGGGCCATGCGCGAGGGCGCGGTGCACGCAAGCGTGCGCAAGGCGCTGGCGGCCGGCGTCGAACCGGCCGCGCTGGAGCAGGTGGTCGCCCTTCCCGGCGCCGTTGCCGCGTTTTCCTGGGTTCGGGACTTGTTGTCTGACCCGGCAGACTGACGGCGGAACGCGACCGGCCCTACTTGTCCTTCAGCAGGCCAACTTTGAGGGCGAAGCGGACGAGCTCGGACCGGTGGTTGAGGCCGAGCTTCTGCATGATCCGTGATCTGTAGGTATCGACGGTTTTTCCGGAGATGAACAACTTCTTGCCAATCTCCCGCGAGCTGTAGCCCTCTGCCGTGAGGGCAAGCACTTCCTGCTCTCGCGAGCTGAGCTGCCGCAGACTGGGGGCATCGGGATCGGACTCGGCCGCCTTGTACTCCTGGAGCAGCAGCTTCGTCGCCTGAGGCGGTAGGTACACTTCACCACGAGCCACGATACGAATGGCCTCGATCAGATCGCGATCGGCGCTCGTCTTGGTCATGTACCCGCTGGCGCCTGCCTGTACCACCGGGACCAGATACTCCTCTTCGGCGTGAACCGTCAGCACGAGGACGCGGCTTTCCAGCTCGAGCGCGGCGATCCGTCGGGTGGCTTCCAGGCCGCCCGAGCCCGGCATCGACAGATCCATGAGCACGACATCAGGTCGCAGAGAGCGGGCCTGGTCGACGGCCTCGTCGCCCGTGGCAGCCTCGCCGACGACCTCGATGTTGGACTCGGCTTCGAGGAGCGCCCGCAGGCCGGCCCTGAACATTGTGTGATCGTCGGCAAGCAGCACTCGAATCGGCTCAGGCATCCACCAGCCTCCCCTCGGGTTCGACTGGCATGGTCTCCTCGCTCGTTCGCAGGGGCAAGTGAACGCGCACAGTTGTTCCCTCGCCGAGCGCGCTTTGAATGGTTACCTGAGCCCCCACTGAGGCCGCCCGCTCGCGCATTCCGAGGATCCCGAGCCGGCCCGCCATGACGTCGACCTCCTCGACGACGAAGCCGCGGCCATCGTCCTCGGCATCCACCACGACCTTGTCGCCGTCGTGCCGGACCTGAATCAGCAGGCGTGAAGCGTCGGCATGCCGTACGACGTTGGAGATCGCCTCCTGGAGCACGCGGTATAAGACCAGCTTCTGGTCTTCATCCAATACGTCTCCCACCTGATCCAGATCCAGCTCGACATCCAGATCGGTATCGGCGAGCCGGCTTCGCACGTCCAGGCGGATCGCTGCTTCCAGCCCCGCCTCGGTGAGCGCTGGGGGGCGGAGGCCACGGGCGACGCGGTGGAGTGCCGCCGCCGTATCCACCAGCTGCTCCCGCAACTGGGCCAGAAGCGCCTCGCGCCGTTCACGCGTCTCGGTCTCGCTCGCCAAACGCACCCGGAGAAGCAGGGCGGCCAGCCGCTGTGCCATATCGTCGTGGAGCTCGAGGGCGAGTCGCTTTCTTTCCTCCTCGGCCGCCCGGAGCGCGGCGCGCCCGAACTCGCGGTATCGCAGGCGCTCCGTGACGTCTCGAACGATACAGATGACGTGCAGTCCCCCGTTCGCCGGGAGCGGACTGAGGCTGATCTCGACGGGCACCTCCTTGCCGTCCGCTCGCAGACCGACGAGCTCCAAACCGAGGCCCATCGGGCGTGCGTGTGGATCATCGGAAAAACGGGCGCGATGTACCGCGTGGCCGGCGCGAAACCGATCCGGCACGAGCGAGTCGACGTCGCGACCCGCAAGATCTTTCTCCTCGTAGCCGAAAAGCTTACGAGCGGCGGGATTCGATGCCACGATCTTCCCGTCTCCCTCGACGACCAAGATGCCGTCCGGGGCCGCCCGGAAGATCTCGATGATGTCGTCAGCCGACAGTTGGTCGGTCACGCGTCTCCCGTGGGTTCGCTCCACGTTCGCGGGTGGAGAAATTCCCCACACCGGTCGTGCTTTTCCTTACGTCTCCTACCCAGCGGCGCCCGACAGACGTGGGGCACCTCACACATCACATTGTGGATACTAACCTTCTGCTAGCAAAGGCAACCGCCGATGATGCCATCCGGCGCCGCCGACAAACTCCTGCGCCTGCCCCTGTTCTACAAGGTCCTGATCGCAAACGCGGTCATCTTCGGGCTGGCCGCGGCCGTCGGCGCCGTTCTCTTCAGCCGCCTCGGCGGTTCGCTCACGGTGGGCGAGACGCTTTGGTGGGCCGTCATCCTGGCCGCGTCCGCCGTCCTGATAGGCGGTGCGTGTAGCGCGCTTCTGACCCGCCTGGCGCTCACCCCGCTCATGGAGCTCGAACGAATCGCCGCCGACGTGGAGGACGGAAAGCTCTCGACCAGAGCCGAGCACTCGGCGCTGGCGGACACCGATCTCCGGCGGCTCATGGCGGTCTTCAATCGGATGCTCGACCGACTCGAGTGGTACCGAAACCGTCAGCGGGAGGTCACGGTCCGCTCTTTGGAGTCCGAAGAGAGGGCTCGGCGTTGGGTTGCCAGCAAGCTCTATGACGAGACGGCGCAGTCGCTGGCGGCCGTACTCCTCCGCTTGCGGGCCGCGGGGAAGCGGCTCGGCGAAGATCTGGACGACGGCGAGCTCGCTCGACTGCGCGTTGCCGTGCACGAGGCGCTGGAGAGTATTCGGCAGGTCGCGCGGGAGCTCAGGCCTCCGGAGCTCGACGAGATCGGCCTCCTCCCCGCCCTCGCCGCGCAGGTTCGTACGCTTTCGTCGAGGAGCGGCATCGAGATTCGGCTGGACGCAGATCCGTCCGTGTCCGACCTTTTGACGGACGCGGATCTCGCTCTCTACCGGATTCTGCAGGAGGCCCTGGCCAACGCCGTACGGCACGCCGAAGCGTCTTCGGTAGAGGTCCGCATCCGGCGCCTCTCCGATGGAATCGCGGCCGAAGTAAGGGACGATGGGCGGGGCTTCGACGTCGACGCGGAAATGGAACGAGCGGGACGCGGCCTGGGGCTGTTGGAGATGCAGGAGCGAGCGCTCTACGTAGGCGCACAGCTCGGCATCACCAGCGCTCCCGGCACCGGGACCAGGGTAACGATCCACCTGCCGAGCTCGGAGGCTCAGATATCCCGCTGATGCAGGCCATGCTGCTCGCCGAGCCGGGCCGACCCCTTCTCGGTGAAGAGGTCGACCTACCGGTGGCGGGCGCGGGTCAGGTACTGATACGCGTCCGTAGCTGCGGCGTATGCCGGACGGACCTGCATGTGGTGGATGGCGAGCTGGAAGCCCCGAGGCTCCCTCTCATTCCGGGGCACCAGATCGTCGGCGAAGTCGTGGAAGCCGGACCGGGCACGGATTCGCTCGCGCCCGGGAGCCGGGTTGGTGTGCCTTGGTTGGGCTGGACGTGCGAAGAATGTCGATTCTGTCGCTCAGATCGGGAAAACCTGTGCCAGAACGGGCGGTTCACAGGCTATCACATCGATGGTGGATTCGCGGAGTTCGCCGTAGCCGACGTCCGGTACTGTTTTTCGATCCCGGAGGAGTACTCGGATCTCGAGGCCGCGCCGCTGCTCTGTGCCGGCCTGATCGGCTATCGGTCTCTCGTGATGACGGGAGACGCGGCCAGTATAGGCCTTTTCGGTTTCGGGGCCGCAGCGCATATCATCACACAAGTGGCAATCGGACAGGGCCGGCGGGTCTTCGCTTTCACGCGAGACGGGGATGTCGAGGGCCAGAACTTCGCGATCGAGCTCGGCGCCGAGTGGGCCGGCTCGTCGGTTGAAGCGCCACCAGAGCGGCTCGATGCGGCGATCATCTTCGCGCCCGTCGGCTCACTCGTACCTCTCGCACTCGAATCGGTCGAGAGGGGCGGCACCGTAGTATGCGCCGGCATCCACATGAGCGAGATCCCGGCGTTCGCCTACGAGTTGCTGTGGGGCGAACGGGTCGTCCGGTCGGTAGCCAATCTCACGCGGAGCGACGGAGATCAGTTCCTCCGGCTGGCTCCGCGTATGGGCGTCCGGACCGCCGTGCAGGAGTATGCTCTGTCGGACGCGAACCGAGCCCTCGCCGACCTGCGGGCCGGCCGCACTCGCGGATCCGCCGTGCTATCGATCGGCTAGAGCCGAGACGACCACCTGATTGAAAAGAGGACGGTTGAAGCCGTGGTGAAGCTGCATGACATCATGTCGATCGAGCTCAAGTCGCTGACGCCCAACATGACGCTGCGAGAGGCGGCCGAGTTCCTCACGGCCGAGCACATTGGCGGGGCGCCCGTCGTTCAAGGGGGACGCGTAGTGGGCGTGATGTCGGTGACGGACCTGCTCGATTTCGTGTCGTCGAACCCGGGCCCTCCATCCTCGCGCGAAGAGCGCCGGGATTGGGGCGAGCCCAGCTCCGAGGAAAGGTTCTCCCGTGGCGACGAGCCGTCGGCGACATACTTCGCGGAGCTATGGGCCGACGTCGGAGCTCAAGTGGACGAGCGGTTCCGGCAGGCGTCTCGCCCGGAGTGGGACGTTCTGGAAGAGCATGTCGTCTCCGAGATCATGACCCAGCGACTGTGCGAGCTGTCGCCGGACACCGATGTCCAGAGCGCGGCCGAGTATATGCTCAGGTCGGGCATTCATCGGGTGCTCGTGACGGAGGACAAGGCGTTGGTCGGCGTCGTAAGCACGACGGACATCGTCAAAGCCGTGTCCCAGTACGGCCTCGGGGGCTGAGCGTCATGTATCGAGAGATTCCGAAGGAGCGTTGGGCTGCCGAGCTGGATGCGTTCACGGAGCGAAATGCCCAGCGCCCCACCTTTATCGAGATCGACAGCCTCGAGTTCGGAGCTCAGGAGCAGGAGCACGACTTCCCGCTGCGCGGGATCGTATACGACCACCGGGACAAGCGAATCTCGATCATGCTCGGGGAGCTGGAAGGGGCCGATCCACATCTGACACACTCGATCTCCAGCGTCAGCAGCGTAGCGATCGGACCGGGGCATGAAGAGCTCATCGAAGTCGTTCGGATCGCCCACAGCGGCGGCCAGACGCTCGTCTGGGTGAAGGAAAGCTAGCCCCAGAAAAGGGGAGCTGACCGAGCGACAGCTAGCCCTCGGCGCTCAGGTCGGCCGGCAGAAGAAGCGCCGCCGCCAAGAGTGCGGTTCGCTCTACTAGCCCTTCGATCGACACGTATTCGTGCGCTGCGTGCGCTCCGTCGCCGGTCGGGCCCAGCCCATCCAGCGTCGGTGTGTACAAGCTCGCGGTGTTTCCGTCGGACATCCCGCCGACGGCCGTGTCCTCGAGCTCGAGTCCGAGGTCTTCCCCCACCCCACGAACCGCGCGCCACAGTGCCAAGCTCGCTGGCGTGGGCTCCATCGGGAGACGGCGGATGCCACCTTCCACCTTGAGACTCGCGCCAGGAATCACCGGCCGAATCGTACTGATCGCGTATTCGATCCGGGCTGCGTCGCGCGCCGAAGGCACACGTACGTCGACCACGGCGCTGGCCCGGGCCGCTACGACGTTCGACCGATACCCACCCTCGATGACACCGACGTTGACCGAGATTCCGCGGCGCGGATCGTTGAGGGCGTGGAGCTTCTGTATGACGTGCGAGAGCTCGAGAATGGCACTGGCGCCGGCCTCGGGCTCCAAACCCGCGTGCGCGCTCTTGCCTATCACCTCGATCCGGAAACGTCCCCCTCCCTTCCGCGCGGTTTTCAACTTGCCCTCCGGCCCGAACGCAGGCTCGAGAACGAATGCCCGCGCCGCCCGGCCAGCCAGCTTCTCGATGACGGGACGAGAGTCCGGGCTTCCCCGCTCTTCGTCCGAGTTCACCAGGACCACCGGCTCCACCTCCGGAACGAGCTCGAGCTCGCGAAGCGCGCGAAGCGCGAACACGAGCCCGGCGAGGCCTCCCTTCATGTCGTAGACGCCGGGGCCCCGGATCACGTCGGGCCCCACCTCGAGGGGCATGTCGCTGAGCGTGCCGAGGGGCCACACGGTATCGCAATGTCCGAGCAACAGCTGGGTTGGCGCTCCTGAGGCCGCCGAGGGCCTTCTCGCGCAGAGCTGGCCGCCCGAGGTCGCTCCATCGCGGTGACGAACCTCCAGGCCCGCCGACTCCAGACCGCTCGACAGGAGGTTCAGAACCGGTGGATGCGTCGATGGATCACTGGTCGGCGACTCGGCCAGAACCAGCTCCTTCAGGTAGGAGACGAGCTCGTCACGATGCGCGTTTGCCCAGTCGAGCAGTCGGTCGGCCCGCCCGGCGGTCATCGACCTCTCTAGCGCTTGAAGTCGGCGGGGAAAGGAAAGGCGAAGCTCTCCTTCACCGTCGCGTACCGTCCCGGACTCAGGTAAGCGAGAAGCGGGGAGTTGAAGATCAGGTCTTGATCATCCTGGTCGGCGGAGCGCAGGGCGTCCCGGTGCACATGAGCCGCCAGCACCCGCCCGATGATGAGACTGTTCAGGCTGAAGCCGTCTACGACCTTGTCCAACCCGCACTCCAGAAACAGGTATCCATCTTCGAGAAAGACGCCATCCACCTCGGCAGCTTTGAAGGTGGGCATCGCGGAGAGCATCGGCTTCGGCTCGGTGCCGTCCTCTCGCGGCTCGGCGGTAAGGCTCGCCAGGACGACCTGGCTCGGCCGCGGAAAGGTCACCGTGAACTCCCCGGTCGCGATCACGCTGTGATAGGTCTCGTGACGGGGCGTGCACACGAACGCGAAGTAGTTGTCCCAGCCGAGTGGGAAGGCCATGTGTTTGGGAGCAAGGTTGTATCTGTCGTCGCCACCCTCTTTCGTTCCGATCAGAATCAAGGGCGCGACCCAAAAGAACTGATCCCAGATCGGTCGGCCCGTGTCGAGCGTGACGAGATCCGGCGAAGGCTTGGTCTCCATAATCGATCCTCGATTCAACCTGATAGCGACCGCTGGCTCGGCCCTCTGCGGCAAGGCCGGACCGGCACGACCAAAACGCTCCGCACTCAAGGTCTCTGTCCCCTCACCAGCTGGGCCAGTCCGGCAAGTGCGGAGATCCTGGTGGGGAGATCGCCCTGACCCGCGTGGGGGACTTCCCCACGGCGGCGAGGCGCTTTGCGTCTAGGTGCCGAAGACTCGGGCGACGATCGCGTAGGCCGCCAACGTGATCAGGATGATGAAGGAGACGTTGAGCACGCTGCCCGCCCGGACCATCTGCGGGATCGTCACCGAGCCGCTTCCATAGACCACGATGTTCGGGCCCGTTGCGACCGGTAGCATGAAAGCGCAGCTCGCGGCCAAGGCGGCCGGCACCGTGAGGAGAACCGGGTTCTCGCCTATCCCCACGGCGATGGCGCCAACGAGCGGCAGGAAGGCGGCCGCCGTCGCGGTGTTGCTGGTGAACTCGGTCAAGAAGATCATCACGGTCGTGATGGCCAGGACCACCAGGATCGGCGGCCAAGCACCGAGCCCGCCCAGGCCCGCTCCGACCCACTCCGTAAGACCCGTGCGCTGAAAGGCGGCGGCCAGGCTCAGCCCCCCGCCGAATAGCAGCAGGGCCCCCCAGGGGAGGCTTCGAGCCTTCTCCCACCTCAATAACCTGCCCGCCTCGGTGTCACCGGACGGGAGGATGAAGAGCACGAGGCCGGCGCCGACGGCGATACCTGCGTCGGACAGTCCGGGCAGAAGACCGGACAGCAGCGGCCTGCCGATCCACAGCACGGCTGTCAGAAAAAACACCACCATGACCCGTCGCTCCGCCCTCGACATCGGGCCGAGCTCCGCAAGCCGAGCCTGGATGAACTCCCTTCCACCCGGGATTCGCAGATCTCCGGTCGGGAAGGCCCAGCGAGTCAACACCAGGTAGGCGACGGCGAGACCCACCACTACCACCGGCAAGGCGAACAGCATCCACTGGGCGAAGGCGATATCGATCCCGTGGGCCTCGCGCAGGAAGCCCACCGCAAAGGCGTTCGGCGGCGTCCCGACGATCGTCGCCAGACCGCCGATGCTGCACGCGTATGCGATCCCCAACATCAGAGCGGTCGCGAAGTGGGCGATCTCCCGGGATCGTCGCTCATTCCCCAGCGCATTGCCGTCGTTTCCCCGCTGTGCAAACTCGATCACCGAAACACCGATCGGAAGCATCATCATCGCCGTCGCCGTATTCGTGACCCACATGCTCAGAAAGGCGGCCGCGATCATGAACCCGGCGATCACCGCCGACGGCCGGTGGCCCAGGGCGGCGATCGTGCGCAGCGCCATCCGGCGGGGCAGCCCCCAGGTCTCCATCCCGAGGGCGAGGAGAAACCCGCCGAGAAGCAGGAAGATGATCGGGTTCGCGTAAGGCGTCGTGGCCTGTTCTATGGTGGCGATGCCGAGCACCGGAAAAACCGCGAGTGGAACGAGTGAAGTGGCGGGTATCGGGATCGCCTCCGTCACCCACCAGGTCGCCATCAGAGCCGCGGCCGCAGCCGTTCGCCAGGCAGCGATGGGCAGGCCCTCCGGCGCCGGAGCCAGAAGCAGCGCGAGGAAGAGTGCCAGACCGAGCACCAGGCCGACGGAGTGTCGGCGGGCACCGGTCGTCGGGTCCCAGCGCGTCAGAAGAAGGTGTACCCCGGCGAGAGTAGCCGCGCCGGCAGATAGGAGATGAAGAACGGCGCGTACGCGATCAGGACCAGCACGACTGCCGCTACGGTCCACAGGCGGAGTCGGTCCAGCTTCACGTCCCAACCGGTCTTGGAAGCCGGTATCAGCGTCTCGGCGAACGGGATGTCCTTGGGGCCCTCCCCTTTCTTCCCGACGAGCAAGGTCATCGCGATGACGACGAAGAACATGACCGCACCGATGGTCATCAGGGTCCCGCCGATCCCCGTGAGAGCGCCGGCCAGCTCCCAGGACTCGCGGCTGTAGTTGGCCGCCACCCGGAAGGTGCGTCTCGGCATGCCCTCCAATCCCCCGGAGATCAGGCCACGCGCCATGATGAGAACGCCGATCGTGTAGATCCAGGACTGCCACACGGCGAACTTCCGGCCCCACAGCTTGCGATCGGTCAGGTACGGGATGAGCCAGTACCCGATCCCCATCAGGGTGAGGGCCACGGCACTGCCCACGGTCATGTGGAAGTGGCCCGGGATCCAGGCCGTGTTATGGACGATCTGGTTGATCATGTAGCTCGCGTTGATCAGGCCGGTGATCCCGCCGAGGACGAAGGTGATCATGGCCAGGAGCTGAGCCGTGAGCGACGGATCGTCCCACCGCAGCTTCCTGATCCAGCCCAACAGACCACCACCTCCGTTGCGCCGACCGCCGATCTCCAGCGCCGCCACAACAGAGAAGGCTGTGGCCAAGCTCGGATAGAACACGCCGAACGTGAGGAGTGCGTGGAACATCTTCATGTTGGTCGAGATCCCCGGATCCGTGTACTGGTGGTGAAACCCGGTAGGTATCGACAGCAGCAAAAACATGATGAACACGACGCGCGTGAGCGGATCGCTGACCAATTTGCCGTGGGTCTGCCGCGGCACCAGCGCATACCATGAGATGTAGGCCGGGAGAAGCCAGGCGTAGACGATCGCGTGCCCGGTAAACCAGAAGAGGGTGCGGTTCAACAGCGGATCGGTGCGCTCGAGAATCCCGAGTGACCAGGGAAGCAGGAAACCGATGAAGGAGACTGCGACCCCGATCGAGGCCAGGTTCCACATCACGTAGGTGACGACCGAGATAAACGCGAGCAGCGGGATCCGCTTGCCACGGTGCACCTTCCGCCAACGGGCCAGCATGACGTAGAGGTGGGCAGAGGCGATGTACGTGCTCACCACGAGAAGCACGAGGCCCAGGTAGTAGGTCCAGTGAGCCTGAAGAGGGGCGTACGAGGTGAAGAGCACTGAAGCCCGATTCGTGGTCACCGACCAGATCACCAGGACGTTCGCCGCGACCACTGTCCAGAGGGCACCGTGCAGGAAGCCCGGGATCATCGGAACGCCCAGGGCTCGCGCCGTCAGCAGCGGCAGGAACGCGTTGGAGAACGTGAAGGTGAAGAAGAGCGCGTTCGCGACGCCGTGCGCGGTGAGCCCCTGGTAGTAGCTGCGCAGTGCCGGAAAGTACTTGAGAATATCGATGTTGGCGTACGACAGGCCCTGGGCGAAGCCGTGCGCCACGCCGGCGGCCAGCGCGAAGTATCCGATGTAGAGGGTCCAGCGTATCAGCCTTCGCTGATTCTCGGGAAACGAGTAGCCGGACGGCTCGAGAACGACGCTCCGGGTGCTCTCTGCGGCGCTCATTCGACCACCACTTTTCCGGACATCAGATGGTGCCCGGCTCCGCAGTACTCGTGGCAGATGATCAGGTGCTCACCGGGTCGCTCGAAGCGGTACGTATTCCGCGAGACCTGCCCCGGTATGAGCATCATGTTCACCCTGGTGCCGTCAATGTGCAGCCCGTGGATTACGTCCGTCGACGCCGCCAGAAAGGTCACTTCGGAGCCGGCCGGTATCCGGATCTCGGCCGGGTTCCACGACCAGGCGCTGCCCAACAGCACGACCTCGTACCTTCCTGGGCCTACCTCCCGAACGCCGGGATTGTCGAATGGCGCGACCGAGTTGATCGTCAGCGGGTCCACTTCGCCGGCTCGTCCAGGGAGATGAATCCCCATCGCCACCGAGGTGATCAGCAGCGCGATCATGAACACGACCAACATGACCGCACCCAACCAGAGGAAGGCCTTCTCGTACTGATGAATTCTCATGGCCCTACCGGTCGAGAAGGGTCAGGTACATGATCGCCCACAGCGCGGCGAGGGCCATCAGGAAGACGAGCATAATGAACAGGGTTCCGGTGGCCACCGGCTCTTCATCTGGCGGGGCTCCGGTCGGACCGTCCTCCGGGCCCGGGGCCGGCCCACCTTCCACAGGAGCTCCAGGCTCTTCGGCCATCGGTCCCTCCCGCTGCTGATTTGTCTCGATGTCAGCCGGCGGCTATACGCGGCCGCCCGCGCGATCTACGTCGACAGCTCGGCGTCCCAGCGCCGCACGCGGCTCGCCAGAATCCTCAAGAACCCAACGAAAAGAACCAGGAAAACCGCCGCGAGCCCTGCGTCCACGGGGACGAACCGTCCCGAGAGTATCTCGTTGATGAACTGCCAGATGAAGAAGACCATCGGAATCCCGACGATCACGAAAACCGCCATTCCGGCCATCAGTCCGCCGATGCCGGGGGGGCGCGGTCTCTCTTGTTGCGTATCCAAGGCTATCCTCGCGAAGCAGTGACCGTTCTCTTCTACGTCGAAGGCGGGGGACCAGCAAGTCGAGGAGGCCATGAGAGCAATGATCCGCCTGATCCCGATCGTTATCGTTTTCGTCGGGCTGCAAGCCGGGCATGCACCGGCTCAGGACCGCACGGCCGCTGAAGAGGAGGTGCTGAGTGTCGTTCAACGACTGTTCGACGGCATGCGAGCCGGCGACAGTGCGGTCGTTCGCTCGACGTTCGTGGCGGAGGCTCGTCTGGTGAGCACCGGTTTTCGTGACGGTGCACCGACCCTACAGAGCGTACCGATCGACCGGTTCATCGAGGCGGTCGGGCAGCCGCACGATGAGGTATGGGAAGAACGGATCTGGGACGTCGAAATCCGGGTCGACGACAACCTGGCGACGGTTTGGAATCAGTACGCGTTTTTCCTGGACGAGAACTTCAGTCACTGTGGGGTTGACGCGTTTCAGCTTTTCAAGGCTCCCGACGGCTGGCTGATCTTCCACCTCGCCGATACGCGGCGTAAGGAAAGCTGCGAAGTGCCTGGCTAACTCACTTGCTCGAAGACCCACGAATGGCGAGAATTGATGGAATGGCTTTAGCGCCCTTGCTGTGTACTCAACAAAGGAGGTGATCTGTGTCTGATGGGAGTAGGTCCGAGTCTAACTCGGCACGGGCAAGCGATCGCCTCTGCGCGGGCTAACCGACAAACGTCGGAAACCCCACAGCAGGAGGGACGCACAGCGCCCGCCTAGCACCGATGTCGTAAGAGGCGTCGCGTCGAGTTAGACGGAGCGTACCCCGGGCGGGTCGCTGGCCAATCGGCTGGCGACCGGCCCTTTTTTCAGGATCCTCGGCCGTCAGACCCGCGCCTACAGCGCCGACACTTCCTCTCCATCCGGCCCCAACCAACGCGGGAACCAGCCAATCGATACCTCCCGAACGTCGATGTCCACGCGCCTCGGACGGACCTCGACGGTCTCGAAGTCCTCGAGCGCCTCCTCCCAGTTCTCGGCGATCTCCGCGGTCTCGTCCTTCAGCTCGTCACGTAGCTCCTCGATCTCGCTGGCCTGTCGGTCGACGCGCGCCTGGGCTTCCTCCACGCTCAGCCGAGCGGCCGACTGCTGTCGGTATTTCCCGAGGCTCGTGGATGCGCCCCGGGTCGAGCGGCGGCCAAGGAAAACACCGAGGAGCGACTCACCGACCGAGACGATCGTCTCCCGCTTCCGCGCGTCCGAGGTTTCCTGTTTCTTGAGGAGCGCCAGCGCCGCGCTCCTCAGCTTCTCCTCGAGACGACGCAGCCGCTTCTCGAACCGGTCTACGACCTTGTCAGTCTCGTCGTCCCTCGCCTCGCGGGCAGCCTGACGGAGGTGCATCGCGAACTCGGGCTCCGTCGCGCCGGGGGCAGAGTACTCGCTGAGCGAGGGACAGTGCAGCAGCGTCAGACGCCTCGTCCGGTACAGGTGGTCCGCCAGCCGACTCGCGGCTTTCTTCAAGTCCTTCTCCTCGTTCAGCGCTTCCGGAATCGGATGGAAGCGAGCGCCCGGCCCGGCAGCCGAGTCGAGGCCGGCCGGATCGATGTCGACCGTTTCCGCCTCCTCCCACTCAATGCCTCCATCCGCGTCCGGGAGAACAAACAGCGTGATGGATTCCTCCTCGTCCACTCCCCGCTTGCGGTCGACAAACGTCACGCGAGCGATTCCGAGCGCACCGGCCCGGTAGACCAGCGAGCCGCTCTCGGATGCTCCGTCTTCCGGGATCGTGTGGGTTCTCCGGAGAACGGGCAGGTAAAGCTGGCGCACACCGGCTCCCGCGCTGGGGGGCGCCGTGGACAGGCGTCCCTCCTTCCCTGCCGCCCCGGGTCCCGGCAGTCGGCTCTCGACATCGGACGCCGCGGACTCGGCACCCTCCATCGGCGGGTGAGCGGGCAACTCGGTCACCCGATCCGCCATGAGCTCCCGCACCTGACCGCGCGTCAGCGGCCCGCGCAGATAGCTCATCGCCCAGCGTGTGTGGAAGGTCTTGGGCCGGTCGTCGTGGACGTTGTGCAGCAGAAAGACTCGCTTGTCCAGGGCTGAGATCAACCTGTCCAGCTCTTTTCGTTCTAACGACATACCGGTTTCATCTGAGACGCCTTCGAGCCCATCGAGCACCCTGAGCTTGTCCCGCTCGGTCTGGAGGCGGCCGATAAACCAGGTGCCGGCGTTGCTCAGAGCCTTGTAGTCGAGATCCACCGGATTCTGCGTTGCGAGCAGCAACCCGACGCCGTAGGCCCGCGCCTGCTTCAGCAAGGTCAGGAAGGGGCGCTTGCTCGCCGGTTCGGCAACCGGGGGAAGAAATCCGAACACCTCGTCCATGTAGAGAAGCGCTCTCAGGCTCGTGGTGCCGGGCTGTGCCCGCATCCACGTGATGACCTCATCGAGGAGGAGCGTCACGAAGAACATCCGCTCGGCCTCGGAGAGGTGCGCGATGTAGAAGATCGCGTGGCGCGGCTTGCCGGAGGCGGTCGACAAGAGGCTCGGGATGTCCAGCGGATAGCCCTCGAGCCACTCCTTGAAGCTCGGCGACGCGATCAGCGTGTTCAGCTTCATGGCCAGCTCCATGCGTTCGCGCTCGGGGAAGAAGGTGTCGATGTCGAACGCACCGAGCTGCCGCACCGGAGGCTTGGCAATGGCGCCGATCAGGGTCGGCAGGTCGAGCGAGTAGCCCTGTCTCCAGTAGTGCTCGATCAGGTTGGCCAGCAGCACGTGCTCGCGGGAGCGAGCCGGGTCCGCCTCGACTCCGACCAGACCGAGGAGAGCCGTGGACAGGCCCGATATTCGCTCGCGGAGATGCTCGGCCTCTGTCTCCCAGGAGGCACGGGGCGACCGGAGCGATCCGAGCACGGACACTGGAATTCCCGCCGGGCTGCCGGGCGTGTAGATGTCGAACTCGGCGGCTTCGCGAAGCGCGGCGATCCGCTCGCTCCCCTGCCCCCACCTTGCAAGGCCGTCGCGCCACAGCTCAGCCTGGCTCGCGGCGAAATCATCGATCTCCATGCCCTTGCGACGGGCGTCGTCCGGGTTCACCCACGGCCGGAAGTCGGACGGTCGTAGCTCCGGGAAGGCAAGCAGCAGGTTGGTAATATCGCCCTTGGGATCGATGATCAGCGCCGGCACTCCGTCGAGGGCGGCTTCTTCCAGCAGGCCGATGCACAGCCCGGTCTTGCCGCTCCCGGTCATTCCGACACACACGCCGTGCGTGGTCAGGTCGCGTGCGTCGTACATGGTGAGCGGATCCAGCAGCTCGCCTGCCGCGAGATCGTACTCCCGTCCCAGATAGAACACGCCCAGCTTCTCGAACTCCATCTGCATCTCCTTCAATGGCCGTAGACCTGCAGCTCGCACGTTATCAGCTACAGCGAGCGTGAGCAGGCCCGTGAATACAGGAACGATGCTCGGGCAGGCTCGTATCAGACAGCGTTCTACCGGGCGTGCTTCGCGATTGACGGGTCGCGAAGGAGCTCTGGCCCGTAACGATGAGAGACACGATATGAGTTCAACGCTAGAGAGAATGAAGACTTATCGGCGCTCCGGCCTTTCCCTTCTGGTGGCCGTGGCGGCCGTCCACGCTTCGCCGGTCAGAGCGACAGGTCAGGAGGCGGATAGCCTGGCGACGCTCAGGGGGCAGGTCTTGTCCCGCGCCCAAGCCGAGCCCGTCGAACAGGCGTTCGTGTTTCTCACCGTCAGCGGCAAGGGTGCGATGACGAACGAACAGGGACGCTTCACGATTCCCGATGTGCCCGGAGCCGAAGACACGATTCAGATAAGCTACCTGGGCGTTGACCCGAGCAAGACGGCGGTGCAGCTGCAGCCGGGACACATCACGAATGTTACGCTGCTGCTCGGCCGGACAGTGATCGAGGTGGCCGATCTAGAGGTGGAAGTTCGCCGTCTGATGTCAGCCAAGATGAGAGGGTTCGAGGAGCGCCGGAGGAAGGGCTTCGGGAAGTTCGTCACTCCACAGCAGATCGAGCAACGCCAGCCACGGAACACCAGTGACATGCTCCGCGGCATCGCCGGAATCTTGGTGGGAAGAGACGATCTCGGCGGTGCGGAGATCGCCTTCACGAGGGGGTCGTCCGGAACCTGTGTGCCGGATCTCTATCTGGACGGCCAGCCCATGTTCCAGATGCCGGTCGATGACATCCCGGCAACCGACCTCATGGCGATCGAAATCTACCAGGGAACGACGCAGATGCCGCCCCAATGGGCCAAGGGCTCATGCGGACTGCTGGTCGTCTGGACCAAGGACGGTCCGATCCCGGAGGACTCTCCCTAGCGCAGCTCCAACTCCCAGGTCGTCTCCAGATCGGCACGCAGCGTGTGATAGACGCTGCAGTACTTCTCGAAGGATAGGTCGACCGCCCGCTGAGCCTTCGCCTCCGACACGTCACCGCGCACGACGAAGCGAAAGTGCAGCTGTTCGAAAAAGCGGGGCGGGTCCTTTCGTCGTCTACCGGAAGCGTAGACATGCAGGGCTTCGAGCGGCTGTCGTCCCTTCTCGAGGATATCTACCACGTCAATCCCGGCGCAGGCAGCCACGGCTGAGAGCAGCATGTCGGTCGGGGCTAAAGATTCGGTCCTCTTTCCGTCGATGATGGCGGCCTGCCCGCCCGAGCTCGCTTCGAATCGGAAGCCCTCCAACCACTCCAGCTCGACCTGAAGAACGTCGGACATTTCACCTCTCGCAAGTTTGCTGTTCGTCGGTGCTCGCGGTCATGCGATCATTTACATCTTACCCTACCCAGCCGTCATCCGCCCCGCGATCTTCCGGGCATGCAAAGGGCATCACGGGGCCCCGGCTGGGTGTCGGCACTGGATCGCGTACGATGGGTCGGCCCCGGTATGGCCATGGCCGCGACGGCGATCGGAGCCAGCCACCTCGTTCTGGCACCGACGGCCGGAGCGGCCTTCGGCTATGCGCTTCTCTGGGTGATTCCGTTCAGTCATCTGTTCAAGTACCCGGCATTCGAGTTCGGTCCGCGGTTCGCTATCGCGACCGGGACCTCGCTCCTCGATGGCTACGGCGCGGTACCGGGGCCTCGCAACTGGGCCCTGTGGCTCTTTCTGCTCGGCACGATCGTGCAAGGAGTCACCGTGCTCGCAGGTGTGCTGGGCGTGGGCGCCGCGGTGATGGCGGCGGGCCTGCCCGCCGGTGTTCCGATTCCTCTCCTCAGCCTCCTGCTCGGACTTCTCTGCGCCATGCTTCTTTGGTCCGGCGGATTCGACGGCCTTTCCGCCCTCAGCAAATGGATGCTGCTCGGGCTGGCGCTGATGACCGCCATCGCGTTCGTCGCCCGCCCCCCCTCCGGCGATGTCTGGCAGGGCCTCGTTACGCCGGCCATCCCGGCCGGCTCGCTGCTCCTGCTGGGCGCGCTGCTCGGGTGGATGCCGACCGGAATCGATGTGTCGGTGTGGCATTCCTTGTGGGCCCTCGAGCGACGCGAGGCCTGGGACGCGGCGGCCACGCGGTCCGGGCGTGCCGGTCCCGCGGGCTCGCTGAAGGTGGGGCTGACCGATATGCGGTTAGGGTATGGCCTGTCGTTTGTCCTGGCCGTCATGTTCCTCTCGCTCGGAGCCGAGGTCCTCGGACCCTCGGGCGAGATTCCGGCAGGCGCGGGCGTGGCCATCACGATCGCTCGTCTGTACACGGAGGTCCTGGGAGCCTGGACGTATCCATTCTTCCTCGCCGCCGCATTTTTCGGGATGTTCTCGACGGCCTATGGCGTCCTCGACGGCTTCCCACGAGCGTTCCGCGAGACCATCCGGCGGCTCGGAGCCGGTTGGAAGGAACGAGACGATGCGGCCGGTTCTCCGGCACTCGAGGGCCAGGTTCTCTATTGGGCCTTCCTGTTCGGTAGCCTGGCTCTGGCAATTCTCGAGACCCTGCTGCTGCCCGATCCGTTGATTCTCGTGACGATTGCTGCCGTCACCTCGTTTCTCCTCGGTCCGGTGCAGTACCTCCTCAACTACGTGTGTGTGACTAGGTTGATTCCGGATCGCCACCTACGTCCCGGCACTGGGCTGAGGATCTGGGCTGCGGCCGGCATCGCATGCATGCTCGGTGCATCCGGCCTGTTTCTGTATCTTCAGTTTGGTTAGAAGTGAAACCCGCCCCTCCGATACCGCGTAGAAACGGGAGAGATCTTGGTACAGGAGAGCAAGCATGGTTGAGATAATTTGGCTCGCAGCCACCGGCGCCGCCGGGGTTTTCGGATACGCCAAGTCGCGGCGCTTCGTGCGTGAGCGGCTTCGCTTCGTCGATCGGGTGAAGAAGCCGTACATCCCCTTCGTGGCCGGTGGAGCCGCTGCTGCCGCCGCCGCACCCGTCGTAGCGCTGCTTCCCATCATCGGGGCGGGAACCGCGGTGATCTTCGGTGCCAGCGTCGGAGCGGGAGTTGCCACCGGACGGAAAGAGATGGAGGAAGGCCGCTCGTAGCCGACCTTTAGCCCCCCAACGATGCTCCGCCGTAGGGTGCCGTTCTCGGCCCGCCCTGCTATCGTCGGGCATGCCTCTCACCAAGAGAACCGGGATCGTCCCGCCGGTCGCCGTCGGCCTGGCCGCCAACCTGTGGCTCGCTTCGACCACGGCGTTGTATGCGGCCACGCCGGACCCAGCCGCGCCGAGCGCTATACCGCCACATGTCGAGCTGCTCGCTACCGAGCCGGCCGACGGGGACACTCTGTCCGCCGCCGAGCTCGGGCGCGTCCGGCTCGTGTTCAGCGGTGCGGTGGAGGACGCCCTCAGCGAGATCCGCATCTCGGGACCCGGCGGCCTCGACCTGAGTCTGGACGTAGGAGCCGACCCGAGTACGGAAAGAGCTCTCGTGGCGGAAGCACCGGCGCTGGCAGCCGGAGCCTACCGGGTTACTTGGCGGACCGTGTCCGTCGATGGCCATGCTCGTTCGGGCTCGTTCGTTTTCTACATCTCGGCCGATACGAGCGGCGAGCTATCAGGTGGGACAGAGACGGACCTCTCTCGCGAGGCCACCGCTCCAGCCGCCGAGTCGGCGGCTGGAGCGGCAGGCCCGGGCGCATCGCAGGAGCCGCCGCCACTCTCCCGCGACCCTCTGGGCCTCAGTGTCCCGGTAACGCTCGCGCTGGCGCGGGCCGTCGCTGTGGCGGCGCTTCTCTCCCTCGGTGGCCTTCTGGCCATGATCGCCTGGATCGCGCCGGGAGCGGCTCGTCGCTCATCTCGTTGGGCCTACCTCTTGGCCATCCTCGTACCGTTTTTGCTGGCCGCCCATCTTCTGCTGTGGCTGCAGAGCGTGAGCCCGGGTGGTGGCTTCGAGATGGACAGCGTCGCCGCCCTTTTGGGGACGCAGGCCGGTGGACTCGAGCTGCTTCGGTTCGGACTGGCCATAGCTGCGCTGGCCGCGTTGGCTTTCGGACGGCACGTTGCGTCGGCGGCGTTCCTTACCGTCTTGGCCGCTCTGCTCAGCGGAGCGACAGGGCACGCCCTGTTGACGGAGCCGGCTCTGGCCGTCCCGGCGAAAGCGGTGCATCTCCTCGCCACGCAGCTATGGCTCGGTGGGCTTCTCTACCTGCTAGTTGAGCCGGGCGACGATCCGGCGTATGCCCCCGCCGCGTTCCGGGTTTCCCGGGTGGCGCTGATCTCGGTGCTTGCGATCGCCGCCACGGGCATCCTCCAATCGATGGCGGCACTGCCGTCGATCGGCGCCCTGGCCTCCACGGACTACGGCCGGCTCGTTCTCGCCAAGATCGGGGGCCTGGTGATCCTGGGCCTCTTCGGGTATCGGAATCAATTCCGCCTCCTGCCCGCCCTCGAGGAACCAAACGGCATCAGCCGATTGAAGGGCTCGGTCGCTTGGGAGACCCTCGTCATGGGTCTGGTCTTCCTCGTCGCTGCCGTGCTCGCTTATGTCCCGCCCGATCACTGACGGCGAGGGATCGAGCGAGCTTGGCATCCTCGAGTGCGGCCTGGGCGAAGCCGCAACACCGGACGGCTGTCCAACCCAGACAGGTCAGCTAGCCGCCTCAGGCAAACGTAACCGCCGCCGGATGGCGTGGGCGCTTGGCCTCGCCAGCGTCTACATGATCGTTGAGATCGTCGGCGGACTCCTTTCGCGCTCCCTCGCCCTCCTGGCCGATGCCGGCCACATGGCCAGCGATGTGGCCGCGCTGGGGCTGGCGCTCTGGGCAATGCGGCTGGCCACCAAGCCGGCGACTCCCAGGCGTACCTATGGCTATTACCGAGCGAAGATACTGGCGGCGTTGGCCAACGGTGTGGTTCTCGTGGTCATCTCCCTCGTCGTTGTGTTGGAGGCGGTCCGCCGATTTCGGGAGCCAGGCGACGTGGTGGGCGGGACGATGTTGGCCGTCGCGGTCGGTGGATTGTTGATCAACGGCGCCGCAGCCTGGTTGCTGGAGGGAGGCCGCCACGAGAGCCTCAATGTCCGGGCGGCCTGGCTGCACGTGCTCGCGGACGCTCTCGGTTCCATCGGCGTGATCCTTGGCGCCGTTCTCGTCATCTGGTTCGGCTGGATGTGGGCTGATCCGGCGGCTGCGTGCCTGATCGCCGCGCTGATCCTGTACAGCTCCTGGTCTCTTCTAAGGGACGCGGTGAACGTGCTGATGGCCTCGGCACCGGGTGAGCTGAGCACCGAAGCGATCCGCACCGCTCTGACCGAAGTAAACGGGGTGTCCGGAATCCACGATCTCCACGTGTGGACGCTGACGAGCGGGATGGTAATGCTGACGGCACACGCCACTCTACAGCGCTCCGCAGACACTCAGGTGGCGATAGCCGAGATGTGCAGGATCGCGCAGGAGCGCTTCGACATCAGCCACTGCACCGTACAGCCGGAACTCAGCGACTCCCCGGCCCCCGAGCCCGCGGTCTAGTCGCGAGCTGCCAGACCACCTAGTCGCTTCCGTCCTCCAACCGTGCCTGCCCTCCGACAGGGTCGACGACCCTCCGTTCCGAGCGAGCCTCCAGTAGCGACTCGAAAAAGCCCTGCCTCTGCTCGATCAGCTCTACGCGCTCCTGTAACGACTCCATGAGCCCCCGAATCTGATCGATCTGTCCCTGGTCCAGGCGCGCTTCTTTGCGATCCTGCTGCACCTGGTGGAGCGTGTCTCCGAGCCGCTTGGTGATCGGCCTGAGGATCAAAACCGAAGCCGTCGCCAGAATGCCCACGATCGGAATTGTCAGCGCGATGACCTCTTCCACCCGTCGCCTCCTGAAGCAGACGTCTTGCCGCCGCGGTGCCGCAGCCTATCTTTGAGGACTGAGCACCCCCTATCCAACGTGATGTCCTACGAGATAATCATTGGACTGGTTGCAGAGTCTGTCGATGCACGAATGAATCGTGCCCCATGTCCCGCCCTTCCCTGGAGGTTGAAATGCGCAGGAGTGTGACCGCGCTGGCTTGCCTGGCGTTCGTCGTCGCCGGCTGGAGCAGCGTCCTGGCCCAGGATGCCGAATACGCGTCCTACGAAGGGCCGATGTTCCGGGAGATCATCGAATTCGATGTC
Source organism: Gemmatimonadota bacterium (assembly GCA_039589875.1). Taxonomy (GTDB): domain Bacteria; phylum Gemmatimonadota; class Gemmatimonadetes; order Palauibacterales; family Palauibacteraceae. Next base: position 1,931 of record JBDHGL010000032.1, on the reverse strand, counting down.
TCGCCGGGCGATGCGGCCGGCTTCGAGATGGCGATGGAGAAGATCGTCGAGGCTGCCGGACAGGCGGAGCTGTCTGCCGGCTACGGATGGATGTTCTTCCGCGACGGCAACAGCTTTACCCTCGTCTATCCAGTCGAGAACATGGCGTACTTTGACGATGAGGATCAGTGGATGCGCCAGTTCGAGGATACGCCGGGTCAAGCGACACTGATGGAGGCTTTCGAGGGGCTCGGCGATCTGAGCTACTCCTCCAAGAGCCACATCCTCAAGGTGAACCCGGAGCACACGTACTACTCCCCGACAGAGATCGAGCCGAACTTCGTGATGGTCTACCAAAACTGGCTGAAATCCGGCCAGCAGGAGGCGCACGCCGAAAACACGAAGGCGTTGATGGGGGTCATCTCGGACGTCGAGTGGCGTTACGACGTGATCGCCTTTGACGGCGTGATCGGCGATGGCGGCCTCCGCGTCTACGTCGTGCCGATCGATGACATGTCCACCTATTACGGGGACGGGTCGCTACCGGCCGCTCTCGCCCAGCACGAGCGGGGCGATGACTGGGATGCGCTAATGGGAGCGAGGCAGAAGCTGATCCGAGACTTGGACAGTTACGACTTGGCTTTCATGCCCAACGCGACGTACATGCCCGAAGGGACCGGGGAAGGCGACCAGGAGTAGGTCGAACCGGTCTTCGAAGTAATTCGAACGGGCCGGGCGGCGGGGGGAGGATCTCCTTCTCCCGCCGTTTTGCGTCTACCCGGGATTAGCTTCCCTGACGAGAGCCTGTGTTACGATGCGACGTCTTATCGAACTCGCGAACCACCTCGCGGGTCGCGGTATCGATGGCGATCACCCCGTTGGGAACGGTCAGATAGGCCCGAATGCCGTCGTTGGAGAAGAGGATGTCGGAAGGAACCGCCGGAAGCGTTACGGAACCGATCTGCTCGCGGCGGAATGAATCGAACACCGTGATCTGGGGGCTCCCCCGGTGCAGAACCCAGACCTCCGAGCCGCTCGGGTTGAACTGCAGCCTGACCGGCCGGAGAGCTCCGGCGAAAAAGTCCGCCAGCCTGAGGTCTCGCCGCACGCTGAGCACGGTGATCGTGTGGGATCCGCTATTGGCTACCCACGCCTCGAATCCATCCGGCGAGACATCGACGTCGGCCGGCGCCGTCCCGGTCGGTAGCGGCGCTGCGTACACGCGCTGTCGATCGATGACGGTCACCACGTCATCCCGAATGTTGGCCACGTACAGCCGCCTATCATCGGGAGTTACGGCCGCCGAGTGGTTAAAGTCGATCCCTGTCTTCCAGACCATCAGGAGCTGGCCGCTTTGGGCGTCGAGCTCGAGAACGGCGCCGTCCTCCCGGGCGGTCACGAAGAGCCTCGAACCTCGACGGTTCAGCCGAAGGCCGTTCGTGGGAGTGAAGTCCCCCAAATCGATGACCGAAGCCAGCGATCGTCTCCAGAGGTCGAAGACCAGGATGGAGGAGCCGACCGAGTCGAGCGCCGCGCCGGTTCGGGAAGGATTGGCGACGTACGCGAACCGGCCGTCGGGCGACACGGTCACGGGCACCCTGCGGCTACCGGACGGAAGCGGCAGGCCGTCGATGAGGTCGAGCGAGATCGTATCGAATAGAAGCACGTCGCCCGCGGCGTTCCGGAGGGTCATGGCGCCCTGGGCCGAGGCCTCGGCAGCACCTCCGAGGCACATCGACAGGATGAAGAAGTGGGATGTGAGTCGCCGAATCATCGGTCTCTCTCCGTCCGCCCTCCGGGCCGTTACTCCGGCGCCATGCAAGGAACGCCGCGAGCCGAGGGATTCGCTACTACCGCCCTTGCGCACGTCCGGTTCCCATAAGATCAGCGAGCCCACAAAGATAACCTCGCGAGCTGCTCGGTGGGACCTTCCCACCCCGCGTGGGCCTCGG